>JBBRGH010000500.1:0-2547 GCA_038240915.1 Gemmatimonadales bacterium
CGCTGGGCGAAACGCTTGGCCGGGTGCCGTTCGGCCTCACCTCGGCGGAGATGGCGGCGGTGAGGGGCGCGCTCGGCAGCAGAGAGGCGCTGCTGCTCGATGGCGGGATCTCCGGACAGTTGCTGGTGCGGGAGCCGGCCGGTGCCTCGCGGTCGTGGCCCGGCACGCGGCGGGTACCGCTCGGCCTGGTAGGGCGTCCGGGGCCAGAAAAGTAAAGGCTCGGCCGCTCCCTTGGCGCCGCGGGCCTCGAGACCTCCGGAATGAACGCGACCAGCACAGCGGGCGTGGCGGAGGGTATCACCGAGCGGCGCCACCTCGAGGTGCTGCTGCGCCAGACCCAGAAGATGGAGTCGATCGGGATGCTGGCGGGCGCGCAAGATCCTCGACGCTCCTCGCCCCGGTCGGGGATCAACTGTAGGTTGGTGGGCATACCTCACCCGGGAGCAAAGATGCCGACGTACCTCTGGAAGGGCTCGTACACCAGCGACGGGGTCAAAGGGCTGGCCAAGGAAGGCGGCTCCAAGCGCCGCACGGCCGTCCAGCAGATGGTGGAGAAGGCAGGCGGCAAGGTCCATACCTTCTACTTCGCCATGGGCGAGTCCGACGTCTACGTGATCGCCGAGTTTCCCGATGCGGCCACCGCGGTGGCCGTCAGCCTCGCGGTCAACGCCAGCGGCGCGGTGCGGCTCTCGACCACCCCGCTGCTCTCACCCGAGGAGTTCGACGCCGCCGCGACCAAGGGCGTTGCCTATCGGGCGCCGGGGGCATAGCTCGCCGCCCGATATCGTCGAGTACGCGCTCCCGGGCGGGTGGCGCGTGCTCGCCGGCCGGACCGACGCCGCCAACGACCAACTGAGTCTCCGGCTGGCCCGTCCCGGCGACCTCTGGTTCCACATCCGCGGCATGCCCGGCAGCCACGTCGTGCTCCGGGTCCCGCCGGGCGAGACGCCCGACCGGGCCACCCGGGAGCTCGCCGCCGGCATCGCGGCCTATCACAGCAAGGCGCGAACGGCCGGCACGGTGGCGGTCTCGTGCACCGAGGCGCGTCATGTCTCCAAACCGCGCGGCGCCCCGCCGGGGACGGTGACCATCCGGAAAGAGAGCGTGCTCAAGGTCCGGCCTCCCGCCGCGTCGACGCTTGCGGCGCTCCTCGCCGTGGACCTCAGCCCTCCGCCGTGAGCCGGTAGCCAGCCTTCCGGACGGTCAGGATGTGACGCGGCCGCGCCGGATCGTCCTCCAGTGTCCGTCGCAGCTCGCCCACGTGGGTGTCGAGTGTCCGGCTGATCACGCTGTCCTGATACCCCCATACCTCCCCCAGCAACTCGCTCCGCGTCGCCACCCGGCCGCCCCGGCGGAGCAGCGCGTGCAGCAGGTCGTACTCCTTGGGCCGGAGCGCCACCGCCCTTCCCTCGCGGGTGACGGCGCGGGTCGTCGGGTCCATCCGCACCGCGCCGAACACCAGCCGGGACGGCGGGCCCTGCGACCGGCGGAGCAGCGCGCCGACCCGGGCCAGCAACTCCCGCAGGGCGAACGGCTTGGTGACGTAGTCGTCGGCGCCGTTCCGGAGGCCGCGCACCTTGTCGGCCTCGTCGCCTCGGGCGGTGAGGACGAGGACCGGGGTCTCGATGCCCTCCGCCCGGAGGGTCTCCAGCAGGCCGAGGCCGTCGAGCCCGGGCAGCATCAGGTCGAGCAGGATCAGGTCGTGCCGGCGCCCGCGTGCGAGCACTAGCCCGCTGGCGCCGTCATCCGCCACGTCCGCGGCGTGGCCCTCGAACTCGAGGTTGGTGCGAAGGCCCAGGGCCAGGTTGCGGTTGTCCTCCACGATCAGGATCCGAGCCATGGCGCCTCCATCCTCACGCTCCGGGCCGCGCCCAGCGCCGAGACTCGTCCCGCGCCTGGCAGTTCGACGACGAAGCAGGCGCCGCCCAGGGCCCTGCGCTCCACCCGGCACTCGCCGCCGTGCGCGGCCACCAGCTCCCGGACCACGGCGAGCCCGATGCCGCTCCCAGGCACGCCTTGCTCCAGGTTGAGGCGTACGAACGGCCGCCAGATCCGGTCGCGATCGCCGGTCGGAACGCCGCGGCCGCCGTCCTCGACCTCGAGCCGAGCCCGTGGCCCGTCCAGCACGGCCCGGAGTGTGACCGGCCCGTCACCCCCGTACTTGACGGCGTTATCCAGCAGATTGATCACGATCTGGTGCAGCGCCCCCTCGTCCACCGGCGCCACCAGCGCCTCGTCGAGCTCGGTGCGGAGCCGCACTGCGGCCGAGCCCGCCAGGGCGGCGAAGCGCTCGACGACCTCACGGAGCAGCGGCGCGAGCGGGAGCGGCGCCGGCACCACCCGCACCATCTGCCGCTCCGATCGCGACAGGTGGAGCACGTTCTCCACCAGGTGGGTCAGTCGCCGCGCCTCCTGCACGATGATGGCCAGCGCCTGCCGCCGCTCGTCCTCGCTCTGCGCCCGGCCCAGCTCGAGCGTCTCGCCGAACAGCAGGATCTGGGTCAGCGGGGTGCGCAGCTCGTGGGAAACGCTGGAGGTGAAGTCGGT
>JBBRGH010000501.1:0-2546 GCA_038240915.1 Gemmatimonadales bacterium
CCAGGATCGCGCGGAGGTTCTCGAACGCCTGGCGGGCCTGGGGCTCGAACCCGGGAACGACCTCGCCGCTGGCGGGGTCGAGGCCGGCCTGGCCCGCCACGAAGATCAGGTTCCCCACGCGCACCGCCTGGGAGTAGACGCCGCGCCGCGGCACGCGCGGGGTATCAACGACCGTGTGGGACTTCGCCATGCGAGGCTCCGGTGGACGGGGAGGTGCGAGGCGCCGGATGGGTCCGGCCCGCCGGGCGAGTTGACGGAGACCAGGCCTTGCCCGCCGCGACATGGACGATGACCTGGGTGAGGTCGTCCGCCAGCAAGTCGTCCACCGTGGCGATGAACCCGTCCAGACTCGCGGCGGTGTAGCACTGGGTCTTCATGACCCGAATCTAGATGCCGGCAGGGGCCGCGGCGACCTACCTGGCCGCGGCCTCCGTCCCCCTCTCCTCCGGCACCCGCTCCCAGCGGGTAATCTCGGTCATCCAGCCCGCATTCTTCCGCCGCTCGAACGACGCCCGGAGATGCGGCGTCTGCTTGTGCGCCTCCAGCGCCGCCATCGCGCCAGACCTCGATCCGCAGGAACCGGCCCGGCCGGTCCACCGACCGATACAGATCGTACCCGATCGCCCCCGGGTGGGCGCGGTGAGCGAGAGCAGCTCGCGCTTGACCTCGTCGCCCGAGCCGGGCCGGCCTTCGATGAAGGTGACGGCGGTGAGCGCGCGACCGAGCGCGGCGGCGGCCAGCAGGCGGATGGCGGACATGCGGCGATCTCCTCGGCAAGGGGTGCGGACTCCGGGGCGGGGTCCGCGACCGCCGGTGTAATGGCGGCCGGGGCGTCGCCGGTTCCCGGGCTGCTCCGGGAACCATTCGAGGGCCGCTGACATTATGGCCCCGTCACCGCGTCCCATCCTCCATCGCCGAAGGAGCTGGCCCCATGCGACTCACCGCCCTCGCCCTGGCCACCGTGGCTCTGCTGGCCGCCGCCGGCCGGGCCCACGCGCAGGCCACCGGCACCAAGACCACCCTGACCCTCGAAGGCGCCAAGACCATCGCCGCCGCAGCCGTCGCCGAAGCCCGGAAGGGGAACGAAGGCGCCTCGATCGCGATCGTCGACGACGGCGGGAACCTGATGTACCTCGAGCGGATGCAGCCGACCTTTCCGATGGGCGCCACCATCTCGACCGAGAAGGCCCGCACCGCCGCCCTGTTCCAGAAGCCGACCAAGATCCTCGAGGACGCCATCGTCGGCGGCCGCACGCCGCTGCTCAACGCCTGGTCCGCGCCGCTCAACGGCGGCGAGCCGATCCTGATCAACGGCCAGGTCATCGGTGCCATCGGCGTGAGCGGGGCCTCGAGCGCCGCGCGCGACGCCGCCATCGCCATCGCGGGCGCCGGCGCCCTCGGCGGCAAGACCAGCGCGTCCAAGTGAGGCGCCATCCAATGCGATGCCACCGCTGGCTGACGGCCCTGGCCGTCGCCGCCCTGCCCCTCGCGGCCGCCCGGGCGCAGACCGCCGCGCCGGCCAGCGACGCCGCCGTCAGCTACCTCTCCTCGGACCAGGTCCAGGCCGCCTTCGCCAAGGGCGTGCCGATGATCGAGGTGGGCGACTACAAGATCCACGCGAGCCGGCGCGAAGGCCCCGGCATGGCCGAGATCCACACCCGCGACACCGACATCGCCTACATCCTCCAGGGATCGGCGACGCTCGTCACCGGCGGCGTGGCCGTCGGCGTGAAGGCAACCGGACCCGAGGAGCTGCGCGGCACCGCCATCGAGGGCGGGGCGACCCGTGAGCTCAAGGTTGGCGACGTCGTCGTGATCCCCAACGGCACCCCGCACTGGTTCAAGACCGTGCAGGCGCCATTCCTGTATTACGTGGTGAAGGTCCGCCAGGCCGCTCGCGCGACGGCCTCGTCGGGGGCCATGTGAGCCGCGCCGCGCTCGCGCCATTGGGGGCGGCGGCCGCGCTGGTGCTGGCCGCGCTCGCCCTGCCCCGCGCGGGCGCGGCGCAGGCCACGGTCGACCTGCCCGTGGCACTGCCCGCGGCCGTGATCGATCTCCGGACCGCCGAGGGCACGGCGATGGTGGGCGCCCAGTGGCGGTACAGCGACGCCCGGATCGTCGAGGTGGGTCACCACGCGCCCGGTCCGGATCTCCGGCCGTCGGGCCCACCCAATCGCACCAATGACATCACCCCGCATGCCGGACCCGCCGACTTCGACGACTCGGCCTGGGAGGCGATCGCGCCCGAGGGGCTCGAGACCCGCCGCGGCAACGGCCGGCTGGCGTTCAACTGGTACCGCACCAAGGTCACCCTGCCGGCCCGGGTGGCCGGGTTCGACGTGACCGGCTCGACGGTGGTTTTCGAGGTGGTGGTGGACGACTACGCCGAGGTGTGGGTCGACGGGCAGCTGCCCCTGGTGCTGGGACAGACCGGGGGGCAGCTGGTGAAAGGCTTCAACGCCCCCAACCGGGTGGTGCTGACCCGCGACGCGCGCCCGGGCCAGACGATCCAGCTGGCGGTCTTCGGCATCAACGGCCCGATCTCG
>JBBRGH010000502.1:0-2542 GCA_038240915.1 Gemmatimonadales bacterium
GGCGACGCCGCCGTAGAACACCGACGGGCCCCCCACGCAGTGGAAAGCCCCGACCTCGCGGTCCCGCCCGTCGCCGGCCACCCGGTAGGGCGACTCCGTCGAGTAGTACTCGGTCAGCTGGCCGACGCCGGCTCCCGCCCAGTTGTGCGCCCCGCGGGCCACCCAGTCGCCTCGCTCCAGCATCAGCACCGACCGGCCCGCCTCGACCAGACCCTGCGCCGCCATCGCTCCGCCGAATCCGCTGCCGATCACGATCGCATCCCACTGGTCCGCCGCTCGCCCTGAGGTCTCCATCCGCCGTCTCCGTGAGGGATGGATCCAGGGTCGGAGGCGGCCGTGGCCTCGCCGTGCCGGGAGCGTGACCTGCGGCGCCTGGCGTCGCGGCAAAGCCGGGCTCGCGGCTCCAGTCGCCGACCAGGCCGACCTGTGGCCGGGCCAGCCGCGGCGTCACCGCGCGCTCCCGAGCGCGGTCGCCCGCTCCTGCAGGACCCGGCCGATCAGCGCCGCCACCGCCGCGGGCTGCTCCTCGAACAGGTACTGCCCCGCCCCCGGCACGCTGTCGATCGCGAAGTCGGGCAGCCGCTCGGCCATCAGCCGCACCTGCTCGGGTGCCACGCCGCCCTGGTGCCGCGCCGTCCCCAGCACCAGCCGCACCGGACAGCGCACCTCGGCGAGATGGGGAGCGATCCGCTCCGGTTCCCGCGACTCCGACATGGTAAGGAAGGCGAGCAGGGTGCCGTCGAGGTCGGCAGTGGCCCCGGCGGTGTAGTGGTCCATCACCTCGTCGGTCACCCACGAGCTGTCGCCCGACGCGGCGATGAGGTCCTGGCGCATCCGGGGACGGATCCGCTTGACGCCGCCCAGCCACTTGATCCACGGGGCGTAGCGCATCGCCCGCCGGAGGCCGGGCGTCGCCGCCTGCTCGGCCGGCCCGCCGTCGAGCGCGATCACGGCGCGGACCTGGTCCGGGTGGTGGACGGCCAGCCGGAGGGCGAGCGAGGCGGCCAGGGAGTGGCCGACGACGACGGCCGGACCCCCGCCCAGCCGTTGCAGCGCGCGCGAGAGGCGCTCGGTCTGGGCCGTGAGGGAGTAGTCCGCGCCCCGCGGGCGGGGCGAGCCGCCGATGCCGAGCGGCTCGATCACCACCGCGCGGTAGCCCGCGGCCGGCAACAGGGCCAGCAGGTGGCGAAAGCCGAAGGCGGATCCGAACAGGCCGGGCACGAGAACGACGGAGGGTCCGGATCCGGCGATCGTGACCTGGAGCGATTCGGTCGCCGCGACGGGGATCAGGACTGGCGGGGCGGCGAGGTGGGTTGCTGCCCGAGGAGGGCGCCGCAGCGCAGCGCGGTGAGCACCAGGGTGGCGCGGATCATGGGGCCTCCGGGAGAGAGCGGGAGCCGGCGGACGGCCATTGCCGTTGCTCCGGCCGACTCTTACGTTCGGAACGCTGGTCCGGCCCCGTTGCCCCCACGTTGCCCCGGCGTGACACCACCATGATTCGCCTCTGTACCCTCGGCGTGCTCGACCTGCGGGACGCGGCCGGTCACGAGCTTCGTGCGGTGCTGCAGCAGCCCAAGCGGCTGGGCCTGCTGGCCTACCTCGCCGTCGCCGCGCCCCGGCGGTTCCACCGGCGCGATTCCCTGCTGGCCCTGTTCTGGCCCGAGCTCGACCAGGAGCACGCGCGGGCGGCGCTCCGCCGCGCGCTCTACTTCCTGCGCTCCGAGCTGGGCCCCGAGGTCCTGGCCGGCCGGGGCGACGAGGAGGTCGGCGTCCCCGAGGCCGAGGCCTGGTGTGACGCCACCGCGCTCGACCAGGCGCTCGCCGCCGGCGAGCCGGCCGGCGCACTGGCGCTCTATCGCGGCCCGCTGCTGGACGGTCTCTACGTGGCCGGCGCCTCGGCCGAGTTCCAGGACTGGCTCGATCGCGAGCGCCTGCGCCTGCGCGACAGGGCGGCGGCGGCCGCCGCCATTGTCGCGGCCACGGCGGAGCGCCAGGGGGACCTGGCCGACGCCATCGCCGCCGCGCGGCGAGGTGTCGAGCTCGCCGCCGATGACGAGGCCGCGCTCCGCCGCTACCTGACGCTGCTCCAGCGGGCCGGCCAGCTTGCCGTGGCGCTTCGCGCCTACGAGGAGTACGCCGGTCGGCTGGCGCGGGAGCTGGAGCTCGAGCCAGCGGCCGAGACGCGCCAGTTGGCCCACGACCTGCGGACCCGCGCGGAGCGGGCGCCGGTGGCGGGCGCGCGCCGCGGGCCGCCGGCGACGCTGCCGTCTCCGGTGCGCTCGGCGGCGCCGTCGGGGGACGCCGCCGCCCTGGTGCCGTCGCCGGCGACGATCGCGGTGCTGCCGTTCGCCGTCCGGGGCGACCCGCGGCTGGCCTACCTGGGCGAGGGGATGGTGGATCTGCTCGCGACCAAGCTCGACGGCGCCGGGGAGATCCGGACAGTGGATCCGCGCGCGCTGCTGCACGCCCTGGCCCGCGAGGGCGGCGCCCCGGCCGTCGAGGTGGCGCGCCGCTTCGGCGCCGGACGCTATCTCTCGGGCAG
>JBBRGH010000503.1:0-2521 GCA_038240915.1 Gemmatimonadales bacterium
CATCGGTCGGGCGGCGCTCGGAGCCGTGAGCCGGGCGGTGGACGGACGCAGCCCGCGCACGGCCCTCAGCGAGCGCGTCCTCTCGGTCACCCGGAGCGAGGACTTCGACGCTCTGGTGCGCTGGGCCGCCAGCGCCTCGCCGGCCGAGGTGGCCGCGCTGGCCCCGCACGTGCTCGACGTGGCCGCCCACGGCGACATCCTGGCGCAGGGCATCGCGGATTACGCGGCGCGGGAGCTGACCCAGATGGTGGTCTGTCTGCTGCCGCGGATGGACCTGGAGCCGCCGGTGGGCGTCGCGATCACGGGAGGGCTGCTGACCACGGACGGCCCGCTGCGGCGGAGCGTGCTGGCGCGGCTGAAGGAGGATCCGGGACTCACCCCGCTCGAGACCCCGGTGGATGCAGTGGAGGGAGCGCTCCGCCTGGCCGGGCGGAGCGCCTGATCGGCCGCTAGCTGGCGGCTCCTGCCCGATCAGCGACCTTGCCCAGCCGACTGTTCCGCATGCCGTAGGAGAAGTAAATCCCCAACCCGATCAACAGCCAGATGCCGAACCGGACCCAGGTCAGGGTCGGGAGCTGGAGCATGAGATAGAGGCAGGTCACGATCGAAATGATCGGGGTGACCGGCACCCAGGGGGCCCGGAACGGCCGCACCCGGTCGGGCTCGATCCGCCGCAGCACGATCACACCCGCCGACACCAGGACGAACGCGAACAGCGTCCCGATGTTGGTCAGATCGACCACCTCCGCGATGTTGGCGAAGGCGGCGAAGGTGGCCACGAACAGGCCGGTGATGACGGTGCCGATGTACGGCGTCTTGAAGCGCGGGTGCACCCGGGAGAGGAACGGCGGCAGGAGCCCGTCCCGCGCCATGGACATGAAGATGCGCGGCTGGCCCAGCTGGAACACCAGCAGTACGCTGCTCATGGCGATGACGGCGCCGAGCGAGACGATGAACCGCGAGATCATGAGCAGCCGGGGCGACCCGTCCGCCAGCGCCAGCGCCGTCACCATCGGCTCGGCGGTGCCGAGCTTCTGCCAGGGCGCCATGCCGGTCATCACCAGCGCCAGCACGATATAGAGCACCGTGCACACCACCAGGCTCATGATGATGCCGAAGGGCATGTCGCGGGCCGGGTCGCGGGCTTCTTCGGCGGCCGTGCTGGTGGCATCGAAGCCGATGTAGCTGAAGAAGATGATGGCGGCACCGGCGCTGATGCCGGCAAAGCCGTTCGGGGCGAAGCCACCGGTGGCCGGATTGTTCCAGTTCAGGGGCCGGACCAGGGTCGCGCCCACCGCGCAGAAGAACAGGATGATGCCGATCTTGAGCACCACCATCGCATTGTTCGAGTTGGCGCTCTCCCGGATGCCGATCACCAGCACCACCGTGATCAGGGCTACGATCAGGAAGGCCGGGAGGTTGGCGATGACGGGGAAGCCGAACAGATGGGGCGCGCTCGTCAGCGCGGAGGCGAGATACTGGTTGCTGGCGTCGGCCGCGCCGCCCGCCACCGCGTCGGCCGCCATGTGCGCCGATCGGTAGTCGGTCGCGAGCCAGGCCGGCATCGCGAGCCCGAAGTGGCTCAACAGCTCGCGGAAGTAGCCCGACCAGCCGATCGCCACCCCGATGTTGCCCACCGCGTACTCGATGATCAGGTCCCAGCCGATGATCCACGCCACCAGCTCGCCCAGGGAGGCGTAGGCGTAGGTGTAGGCCGAGCCCGAGATCGGCACCATGGCCGCAAACTCGGCGTAGCACAGCGCGGCGAACCCGCAGGTGAGGGCGGTGAGCAGGAACGAGAGGACGATGGCCGGGCCGGCGCCGGGCCGCAGCGGATCGCCGACGATCGCCGTGCCGGTGGTGGCGAAGATGCCGGCACCGATCGTGGCCCCGACGCCGAGCGCCGTCAGGTGCCACTTGCCGAGCGAGCGCTTGAGGCCGCCGCGCTCGCGAATGTCGTTCTCGCAATCCTGGACCGATTTCCGGAGGAAAAGCCGGCTCATGACGTCCTCGGTACGGGGAATGCCGGCCCCACCGCGTGGGAATCCGGCTAGGAGCTGCGCCTGCCCGGCAGCGTGAAGGTCACGGTCGTGGTGCCCGCCACCCGGGTTCCGTCCGGCGCCCTGGCCGGGGTGAAGCGGAAGGCCCGGATCACCTCGTCGAACTTGCGGGCGTAGTCGCGGTCGCCGATCTCGGGGTCCACCTGGTAGCGCTCGACCCCGCCGTCCACCCGGACCCAGAACGTCACGGCGAGCGAGGCCCCGCGCAGCTCCTTGGGCGGCGTATCGAACGGGAAGGCGAGGTCGCGGAGCTCCGGCGGGCGAATCGTCCCGCCTGCTCCACCCCCGCCGCCGGCGGGTCCGGTCCCGCCGCCCTGACCCGGCCCGATGCCCCGTCCCACACCACCCCCGGTGCTGCCGCCTGCCCCCGGCCCCGCACCCGGACCAGTGCCGGCCGCGGGGACCGTGGCGGGCGGTTGGCTATCGATCGGCGCGGAAGGTGGCGCGGGGGCTTCCGTGGC
>JBBRGH010000504.1:0-2517 GCA_038240915.1 Gemmatimonadales bacterium
ATGCCCTGGCTGAAGCGATGACACGCCTGATCGAGGACGCACCCCTCCGCGAGCGGCTCGGCGCCCTGGCCCGCGAGCGGGCGCGCCGCTTCACCCCTGAGGTCGTCATTCCCGAGTACGAGCGCCTCTACTACGAAACGATTGATCGCTACTGGGAGTCACGGCCATGAGCGGCTCGAGCAAGAGGTTCCCGCCGGACCTGGGCATCGTCTGCCTCCTCACCCTGGTGGCGCTTGTCGCCGCCCTGGCCGATTGGCCCGGCTGGCTGCAGGTGGCCGCGTCGCTGCCGCTGGTCCTGATCCTGCCCGGCTACGCGCTCGCCGCCGCGCTCTACCCGCCGGGAGACCTGGCGGCCGAGGAGCGGGCCGTCTACACGATTACCTTCAGCGTCGCGGTCGCTGCTGTCGGCGGACTCGCAACACAGGTGGTGCTGGATCTGGATCGCAGCGCCTGGGTCGGGATGCTCTCCGCCGTGACGCTGGCCGCAGCGATCCTGGCTTTTCGCCTGCGCCAGAGGGAGGCAACCGACCGCAGGCGACCCAGCCCCGGGAGACCCTCCCCGAGTCTGGTGTCGGTGGCCTTGATCCTGCTCTCCCTTGCAATCGCCGGCGGGGCGATCGCCGTCGCAGCCCAGGGCACAAGGGAGCAGAGCCGGCGGCAGGTCTTCACATCACTCTGGGCGGTGCCGGGGGGGCCGGACCTCTCCGACGGGGTGACGGTCGGGGTTTGGAATCACGGCCGCGGCTCGGTGGACCGGCTCGAGGTGCGACAGGGCACGAGGAACATCCGGACCTGGCACCTGCACCTGCGGGGCGATCAGCGATGGGAGGCAGCGGTTCCGGGCCCCGCGTTGGATGCCGCGGCACCGCTGCTCGTATCGGTCTACCGCGAGGGCAGGCTCTACCGCACGGTTGATCTCGACCTCGAGGCCGATCCGTGAGCCAGCTGCTGACACGCGAAGTCCACACCGTCCGGCCGATGGCGGATGTGTTCCGACGCCGTGGCCCGGAGCGGGGCCGAGGGGGAGAGCGGAAGCGGAGATTGGGCGCCGCCCCACTGCTGGCGCTGGTCGCCGCCGCCGGCCTCGTCCTCGTTGCACTCGGGAACAACGCCGCGCGCGAGAGCGCCGCGCAGGCGCAACCGCTGTTCTGGGGCGGACTGGTGGTGATCTACACCCCGATCGCGCTGCGCCTCCTCTCGACCGGCGCCTCACGCGAGGAGAGGATCGCCCTCTCCGTGCTGCTCGGCGGCTCGCTCTTTCTCGTCAAGGTTCTCTACAACCCGCTCGGTTTCACGCTTCACGACGAGCTCGCGACCTGGCGGCAAACGTCAGACTTCCTCCAGGGCGGAGACCCCCTTTCCGCCAACCCGATCGTCACCGGCTACGCCGGCTTCCCGGGGGTCGAGCTGCTGACGGCCGCTGTGCGGGACGTCACCGGGCTCGGCCTCTTCGCTTCTGCCGTGATCGTCATCGGCGTCGCCCGAATGGCGCTGATGCTGGCGCTGTTCCTGTTTCTCGAGCGGGTCAGCGGGTCGCACCGAGCCGCCAGCGCCGGAATCGCTGTCTACGCCTGCAACCCGAGCTTCCTCTATTTCGACTCGCAGTTCGCGTATGAGTCCCTTGCTTTGCTCCTCGGCGCCGTACTGCTGCTCGCCGCGCTTCGCTGGACCAGCATCAAGCGCCCCGCTCCGAAGTGGAGTGCGCAGGGCCAGGTTCTGGCGATGGCGCTGCTCGCCTGCACGCTGGCGATTACCCACCACATGACTTCCTACGCCGTCACCGGTTTTCTCCTCCTCTGGACCCTGATGATTCTCCTCGCCGGCCACGCGGCCCGGCCGGCGTCCGGCACCGACCGCGGCCGCGGCTCGCGGGCGGCCGGAGCGACCTGGATCGACGGCCCGGCGCTGCCCGCGATGTTCCTCGCCCTCGCAGGCGCCGCCTGGTTCGCCTTCGCCGCGGGCAGGGTGACCACGACCGAACTTGGCGGGGTCCTCAGCGAAGCGATCAGCTCGGTTGCCAATCTGCTCTTCGGCGGATCCGATTCGAAGACGCTGTTCCAGGCCGGTGGCCAGACCAACACGATGGCGGCGCGCATACTCGGGGTGGCCTCGGTGCTGCCGCTCCTGGCGATCATCCCGATCGGGCTTTGGCGCACCTGGCGGAGACCGGATCCGAGCCCGATCTGGCGTGCCCTCGCCATCGTCGCCCTCTTCTTCGCTGCCCCGCGCCCGGCCCGGCCCCCGCTCGGACGCTGGCTCTCGTCCTGGGCACAGCCAGAGGCCCGAGCCGATCGCCTGGATCTCGCCAGCCTCTCGCCTGTCCGCCAGGACAGCGCCGTCGTGCTGCGCGCAGAGCTCGAAGGCGAGGGGGCGATCGTCGGCCCGGTGTATTTCCGCAAGGCAACGCTGGACGCCTTCGACGGCAAGAGCTGGCGCCGCTCCGCCCAGGCCACCGCCGAGGCGGGCCTGATGCTCCAGGCTGCTCCGGCTGCTCTGGCTGCTCTGGCTGGTCCGGCT
>JBBRGH010000505.1:0-2511 GCA_038240915.1 Gemmatimonadales bacterium
AGGCCGTGACCCGTTACGTGAGCCGGGCCACCCGCTGCTATTTCGGCGCGCCCGAGGACGACGACCACGGGCTGCTCGAGGCGCTGCAGCAGGGTGCCCGCCACTGCCACGCCGAGCTGCTCCGCCTGGGCGAGGCCGATCCCGACTACCGCGGGATGGCCACGACGCTCACGCTCTACCTCGGCGTCTGGCCTCGCGCCTACCTGCTTCAGGTGGGCGACAGCCGCTGCTACCTGCTCCGGGGCGACGAGCTGACCCAGGTGACCCGGGATCAGACGATGGCGCAGGCGATGGTGGATCTCGGCGCCATGCAGCCCGAGGAGGCAGCCAACACCCGCCTGGCACACACGCTCACCAGCTCGATCGGCGGGCATGAGACGGCGCCGGTCGTGAGCCGGTTCGACATGGACTGGGGTCACGTGCTGCTGCTCTGCAGCGACGGGCTGACCCGGCATGTGAGCGACGAGCGCATCGCGGAGGTGCTGCGGGAGATGACGTCGTGCCGCCAGGCGTGCGATATCCTGCTGGCCGAGGCGCTCGCAGGCGGCGGCAGCGACAACATCACGATCGTGGTGGGCCGGGCAATACCGCGGGAGCGAGGCGACGAGTCCGAGCCGATCGAGGTGGCGTGACGACCCCCCGCGAGCGCTGGCGGGTCGATCAGCTTGACCGCCGGGCGGACGCCCGGGCCGAGTACCGCCGCACCTCCCCTGCCCTGCTCGAGCTGGAAGGCTGCCGCTGCGCCGTGCGCGACCTCGGCCCGGGCGGACTCAGGGTCGAACCGGCGCCGGCCGGCCGGGTCTGGTACCTGGGCCAGCGGGTGACCGGCACGCTGGTGCTCCGGACCGGAGACCGGGTGCCGCTCCGTGCCCAGCTCGGCCGGGTGGACCACTCCGGTCTGGCCCTGCTGCCCGATGGAGATCAGTGGCCCACCGCGAACGAGATCGAAGCGGAGCGCGCCGCCCTGCTGCTGCGGCACCGCGAGCGCCGGCTGGCGCCCCGGCTGCCCATCTCACCGCCGTCGGCGGACGCCTCCGGCACCCGCACCCCGCTCCGGGACGTGAGCGCCACCGGCCTGCGCTACGCGCTCACCCGCTTCGAATCGGCCCCGGCCATCGGGAGCCGGATCGAAGGCGCCCTCCAGCTCGACGCCGAGACCGTGATCGAGATCCGGGGCCGGGTGGTGCGCCATTACGGCCGGGAGATCGCGGTGACCTTCGATCCGCCCGGCCTCGACGCGACGGTGCTGGCGCTGCTGCACCAGCGATTCTTTCCCAAGTAACCGGCTACTTGCCCTTGGCCGTGGGCGGCAGCAACCCGTTCAGCCGGAGGTAGATCGCCAGCTGGCTGTAGTGATCGGCCCAGTCCTCCGCGGCGGCGTACATCGCCTCCATCCGGGTCACGTCCTGCCCGCCGAAGAACGGCACCTTCTCCGCCAGCTTCGCGTCATCCGCCTTGGCCAGCACCGACTGGCAGAAGTCGAACGACTCCCGAAGCCGGGTTACCAGTTGCTCCTTGGGCGCCGTCTTGGCCACCTCGGTCCGCTTCGGCGCGGTCACGCCGCCGATCCTGGCGCACAGGAAATCGTTGCCGCCGGCCAGATGTCCGAGGACCTCGCCGAAGCTGAGCTGGGCGGGCGTCGGCTTGTAGCCGTACTTGCCCGCCGGCATCTCCTCCGCCGCCGCCACGAGGTTTTGGGCGGCGCGCTTCTCGATCGAGCGGAGCGCGTCCGCCGCAGGCGCCGAGCCCTGGGCGGCCGCCGTCGCCGTCAGGCAGCAGGTGGCCAGGCCGATGAGCCGAAGTGATCTCCCCATGATATTCATCCAGGTTGAGAGGTAAACGAACGGCCGGATCCCCGGCCTCAGGACAGATGCATCCGCTCGAGCAGCGCCCGGAACCGGGGATGCTCGCGCAGCGGCGTGAACAGGAACGACCCCTTGATGCCGTAGACGCTGCCTGCCCGCTCCTCGTAGGCCCGCTCCAGCCAGTCGATCGCGACCTCGGAGTTGCCCAGTCCGGTATGGACGTACGCCATGTGATAGGGTGACACGTAGCGCTCGCGCGCCAGCTCCTCGAGCTGCCGCAGCACCGCCTGGGCTTCCTCGCGCCGCCCCGCCAGCCCGTAGGCCTGGCCCAGCTGCGCCAGGTACAGTGAGTGTCCGGGCACCAGCCGCACCGCCTGCTCCAGCTCTGCCAGGCCTTCGCCCTGGTACCCGTTCTTGAGGTAGGCCCAGCCGAGGGTGGACCGGCCGCGCCCATACTGGGGATCGAACTCGACGCAGGCGATGGCCGAGTCGAGTGCCTCCGGGAAGCGCCCGGCCCGAAGCAGCGTCGCCGCCACGTCCGCCCGATGGGTCAGCGGGTCGAGCTCCTGCGCCCGCCGGACCAGGGCCAGCGCCTCGTCGTAGCGCTCGAGCGAGGCGCAGAGCCAGCCGTAATGATCGTAGATGTCGGCGGCACCCGGGCACAGCTCGAGCGCCAGCTTGAACTCCGACTCGGCGGCGGCCCAGT
>JBBRGH010000506.1:0-2511 GCA_038240915.1 Gemmatimonadales bacterium
CACCGGCTCGATGCAGCGCGCGCTCGACGAGATGACCCGGCGCCGGGAAATCCAGCGGCGCCACAATGTCGAGCACAGCATCACGCCTCGCTCCATCATCAAGTCGATGGAGGAGGTCCGGCTCTCGACCCACGTGGCCGACGCCCGGACCGAGAAGCCGGAGCCGCGCGGCGCCCTGATCGATCGGGTGGATCTGCACGATCCCGCCCGCCGGGCCGCGGCGGTGCAGGCGCTCGAGCGCCAGATGCGCGAAGCGGCGGCCAACCTCGAGTTCGAGCTCGCCGCCATGCTGCGCGATCAGGTCAACGAGCTCAAGGCGCTCGCCGCCCCGGATGTCCGCCGGGGACCGGCGACGAAGCTCCGCCGCCGCGCGTGATCCGGGAGCTGAGCGAGGCGCAGCTCCGGGCCGAGGGCGAAACGCTCGGCCGCTCGCTGCCGCCGAGGACGCTGCTCGCGTTCGAGGGCGACCTCGGGGCGGGGAAGACCACTTTCATCCAGGCGATCGCGCGCGGTCTCGGCATTGCCGGGCGGGCCACCAGCCCCACCTACGCGCTGGTGCATCGCTACCAGGGGCGCCGGGGGCCGGTCTTCCATCTCGATTGCTATCGGCTGCGCTCGCCGGCTGAAGCAGCCGATCTCGACTGGGAAGGCCTGCTGTCGGAGGGGGATGTCATCCTGGTCGAATGGCCGGAACAGGCCGGCCCCTGGCTTCCACCGCCGGCGCGGCGCTTCCGGCTCCACCACCTGGCCGACCCGGCTCGGCGCGGCCTCGAGGCGCTCTGATGCGGCTGGCGCTGGAGACTGCCACCGACCGCGCGTCGGTCGCGCTGGGTACTTCCTCGGCCGATGCGGTGAGCCGGACCATGGCGGGCGCCCGCCGTCACGCCGCCGAGCTGTTGCCGATGATCGACGCGGTGCTGGGCGAGGCCGGCGTCCGCCTCGGCGCCGTGCGCGGCATCGTGTTGAGCGATGGGCCGGGCAGCTTCACCGGTCTCCGGGTCGGGGCGGCGGTGGCCAAGGCGCTGGTGCAGGGGCGCGGGCTGCCGCTCTGGGTTGCGCCGTCGCTGATGGTCCGGGCGGCCGGGGTGGCGAGCCCGGGCTCGACCGTGCTGGCGGTGGCCGACGCGCTCCGGGGCGAGCTCTATGCCGCCGCCTACCGCTTCGATGCCGACGGCGTGCACACGCTGCTCGCGCCGTCGGTCCGTCGGCCCGCCGATCTGGCCGGGGCCATATCGCCGGACGCGATCGTGGGCGAGATTCCCCGGCCCGCCCTCGAGGAGCTGGAGCGCTGGTCCGGCCGGAGGATGATCGGCCCGCCGGGCGCGGTGCCGAACGCCCGGGTGCTGCTCGACCTGGTGGGACGGCCGGGCGGCGCCGTCCGGATCGATCCGGTCGAGCGGTGGCAGCCGGAGTACGGCCGGCCCGCCGAAGCGCAGGCACGCTGGGAGACGGCGCATGGACGCCCCCTACCGGATTCGATCGGCCGCCGCGGCTGACGCCGCGGGGCTCGTCGCCGTCGAGCGGCGCGCGTTCAGCGATCCGTGGAGCGAGGCCAGCTTCCGCGAGGCGCTCACCTATGCCTGGAACTTCGGCCTCGTGGCCGAGACCGCCCGCGGCCTGGCCGGCTATTTCATTGGCCGCGAGGTGGCGGGCACCGGGGAGGTGCTGAATCTCGCGGTGGCGCCCGAGTTCCGTCGCCGCGGCATCGGCGGCGCGCTGCTCGACGCCGGCCTCTCGGCGCTCCAGCGCCGCCGGGTGGAGGAAGTCTTCCTCGAGGTGCGCGAGTCCAACCACTCCGCCCAGGCCCTCTACCTGGCGTACGGCTTCCGGACGGTGGGCCAGCGCGCGTCCTATTATCGCAATCCCCGGGAGGACGCGCTGGTGCTCAGACTTGAGCTGGAGCAGCGCGCCTGAGCCGGTGCGCGATTCTGGATCATCAAGCGTAACTTTGGTTGACGGAACAACTTGCGCGGTCTACATTTTCCTCGGGTCCACATCGGTGGCCCCACGCTAGAACCCAGGAGGTGCACGTGAGCCGGAGTCTGAACAAAGTCATCCTGATCGGGAACCTCGGGGCGGATCCGGAGGTGCGCAGCACCTCGAACGGCTCCCGCGTGGCGACGCTCTCGGTCGCGACCAGTCGGCAGTGGAAGAACCAGAGTGGCGAGAAGCAGGAGAAGACCGAGTGGCACCGGGTGGTGCTGTGGAACAACAAGGGCTCGACCCTCGCGGACATCGCCGAGAAGTACTGCAAGAAGGGCGACAAGGTCTACATCGAGGGCAGCATCGAGTACCGTTCGTGGCAGGATCGTGAAGGGCAGACCCGCTACACCACCGAGATTACCGCGCGCGAGCTGATCATGCTCTCCGGCCGCGGCGATGGCTCGGAGTCCTACTCGGCGCCCAGCAAGGTGGCCGCCGGCGCGGCCGCGGCCGCGCCCAAGACCAAGGAATCGTTCGAGGATTTCCCCGAGGCGCTGGATGCGGAGGATGACGATCTGCCGTTCTGAG
>JBBRGH010000507.1:0-2509 GCA_038240915.1 Gemmatimonadales bacterium
GTGGCTCGCTCCCGGCAGATCGCCCTCGCGGAGCGGGCGCATGGCGCTGGTGGCGAGGCGGGCGAAGCCCACGGCGCGTTCGCCCGCCACCCAGAAGCCGGGACCATCGGCCACGAAGCTCACCAGGCCGCCGAGCAGGCCGCTGAGATTGGGCCCCAGCGTCCAGGCCTGGGTGCGGGGGTCGCGCCAGAGCAACTGATCGCGGGTGAGCGCCACCACCGTGTCGCCCAGGGACGCCAGCGCCACCACGGGCGCCTGGAGCGAAGGGGAGGCCAGCGCCGCCGGCCGGACCAGGTCCTCCTGTCCCGGCAGCGCGAGCAGCAAGCCGCGCTGGGTGCCCACCCAGACCGAATCGCCTGTCGGCAGGACCGCTGTGGCGGGATCGACGAAGCGGGGAGCCAGGCGCTCGATCCGGAGCGAGTCGTCCACCCGGGCGATGCCGCGCCGGGTGCCCACGGTGATCCGCCCCTGGCGGGACACGAGGGCATAGACAACCCCGTCCGGCAGCCCGCGGGTTTCGTTGAGCAGCTCTACCCGCCCGCCGTCGGTGGGGATGCGGACCACCCCGCGGTCGGTCGCGGCCCAGAGCGCGGTCCCCTGCCCCACCAGCCGGCGCACCTGACTGAACGGCAGTCCGGAAGCCGGCAGGCCCTGCAGGCTCCGGAATTCCTTGAGGTCGCTGGCGGCGAAGGTGAGCGCCGCCTCGGCCTGCGGAGTCCGGTCGGTCGCGGTCCAGACGCCGTCGGGCCATCCGACGACGGCGCCCGCCACCGGCGAGCGCAGCCCGAACGGCATCCGCTCGGGCAGCGCGGCCCCGTCCGGCAGGTAGAGCAGCCCGACGCCCGAGGTGCCGAGATACCAGCCAAGGTTGTCGAATGAGCGGGCGGCGGCGGTAAACCGGGCCACGTTGAGCCGCGGGTCCACCAGGATCTGCGCGGCGTTGGCCTGAATGGTGGGATTGCTCCGGAGCACGTCCTCCACCCGGGCCGGCACCGTCGGCCGCGCGGGCGCACGGGCGGGGGAGGCGACGATCCCGCCACGCGGCAGCAGGAGCCAGCCCTGGCGGGTGCGCAGAAAGAGACCGGTGGTCGGATTGTCCGCGTCGAAGGCGATCGTCTGGAGACCCCCTGGGACCAGGCCCTGATCCCAGATCTGCAGTTCCGGCTGGAAGTGGATCCAGCGGTCGGCCGCGACCAGCCAGAGCGAGTTGTCGAGCGGATCGACCAGCCCGCCGGTGACCCGCGTGAGGCTCTGTGGGTCGGGTGGATCGTACGGACCCTGCCATTGGTGGAACTGCGGATTCCACAGCAGGACCTGCGAAGGCGAGGCGGCGTAGACGCGGTCGAGCGCGGCGGCCACGGCGGTAATGCGGCTGAAGTCACCGATGACGGTGCGGTCCTCGGGGCGCCAGTCGCGGCTGGGCGACTGGGCCCGGACCGGCGCAGCGGCGAGGATGGCGAGCGAAAGCAGGAGGCGCATCGGGTCAATCTACATGGCGAACGGAGGACGCGGGCGCGTCACACCGTCTGCGGCCGCTCCAGCTCGAGCAGCACCGGAGGGCGCGGCGTGGGCGGCGCCAGCCGCCGCACCTCCCACTCGCGCCAGAGATCGGGCAGGGCGGCCACCACGTCCATCGGGCGGAGGCTTCGGGCCGCCGAGCGCCGGGCCGCCAGATCCGCCGCCCGCCCGAGCGCCTGAGCCCCGAACGCCGCCGCCAGCTCCGGGGCGAGTCCCTGGGCCAGCGCGGTGGCCACCAATCCGCTCAGCACGTCGCCGCTGCCTCCGGTGGCGAGGCCGGGATTGCCGGCGGCGACCGTGAGCACTGGCCGGCCCTCCCGGGCGATCACCGTCGGCACGCCCTTGAGCAGCACGGTGGCTGACACTGCGCTCGCCGCGCTCAGCGCCGCGGCCCACGGATCCATTTCCCGGCCCTGGGCCAGGTCGGGGAACAGGGCGCGGAACTCTCCGGGGTGCGGGGTGAGCACCAGTGGCCGGTTAGCCAGGGCCCGGAGCTCGGGCACCGCGCCCTGGAACGCCACCAGGGCATCGGCGTCGAGCACCGCGGCCTGGGCCTCGTTGAGCAGCGCGGCCACCAAGCCGCGCCGCGCGGGCTCCCGGCCCAGACCGGGGCCGATGACCACCGCGTCGGCGCGGCGGATCAGGTCGAGCAACGTCTCGGTCGGTGGCTGATCGAATGGATGGGCCAGCGTCTGCAGGTCCGGCTCGGCCTGGGAAAGGGCGGCCACCGATGCCGCCGGCGCCACCACATGGACCAGGCCTGCGCCCGCGCCGAACGCCGATCGGCCAGCCATCCGGGCGGCGCCGATCATGCCCGCGTCGCCGCCGACGATGACGACGCGGCCGCGGGCGCCCTTGTGGTCGCGGCTCCGGAGCCGGCGGAGCCACTCGGCCGCCTGGCCGTCGGTCACCAGCGTGGGCCAGGCGGGATCGGCCGGAGGATGGCCGATGTCGGCCACAACCACCGCGCCGACTTCGTCCCGCGCGAGGA
>JBBRGH010000508.1:0-2485 GCA_038240915.1 Gemmatimonadales bacterium
CCCTTCCACGGTGAATGGAACTACACAGTCCGACCTCGAACTACAACCGTGTAATTCATTCGACTAGGTTATTTACTGGTGTGCCCTAACTGACCGATAAGTGCCGCGACGAGCACCATCGGCCCTTCCGGGCACGGGGCGAACCCCCGCACCCGGAAGGCCATCGGCACCCGGCCGGCTTGGGTCGCGGCGGGTGTCATTGCCAAGGACTATCACGGAGAGGTAGCTCCGTGTCCCTCGAGCCTGTCGCGGAGAGCGTCCCCACCGGCGCTGCCGCGGCCATAGTGTCCCGACCACCGAGATCGCGGACCTACTCACTCCCGAGCAGCTCACATGGCTGTGTTCTGGCGGCAGTGGATATTGCCCACCTAGGTGGGCGAGTCAGCCGCGTTATCGTGTGGGGCTCGCTCGTTGCAGTACGCCAAGGGACGAGTGTGATTGGCTAACCAGCACCACTCTGGCGGGTTTAGCTGCGTTATCGTCTCATCGGAGGCTGGATTCGTGACTCATCTTGAACTGCGCCCTTTCACGCTTGACGATGTGGCGCCCGCTGGGCTGCTGTTGTCCCGCCGCCATGCGCGACACCGCCGCGCTGAGCCGTTGCTATCTGCGCGATATGAGGACGCGAACGTGGCGGGGGTCGAGGTGCAGCGTGCCTGGTTGACCGAGGGGGCGTCCGGTAGCGTCGCGGAGTTCGGCGCTCGGATGGTTGGCTTTCTCCTCGGTGCCCCGAAGGCGGATGACGTATGGGGGCCTAGCGTATGGGTGGATTCCGCTGGTCATGCGGTCTCCGAGCCGGAAACCGTCCGGGACCTCTATGGTCACGCAGCAGCGAGGTGGGTAGCGGAGGGCCGTACGGCTCACTACACGCTCGTCCCGTCATATGATCGGGAACTCGTGGAGGCCTGGTTCCGACTTAGTTTCGGGCAGCAGCACATGCACGCTCTCCGGGAGGTGGGGGTGGCGCTGTCCCCGCTTCCTCCGTCGGTGCGTATCCGAGCTGCCCGCAGGGCGGACGTGCCGAAGCTGGCGGCCCTCGACCTTGCCCTTCCCCAGCACCAGGCGCTGTCTCCGGTCTTCTCCTCCGCCCGGCCGCCGTCCCTGGACGAGGCCCAAGCTGAATGGGAGGACGACATCGGGAACTCGGCATTTCCTGTCTATGTCGCCGAGGTCGACGGCATGGTGATCGGTTCCGCGGTTGGCTGTTCCATCGAAAAGTCAAGCATGCATTCTGGGCTTGCCTGCCCCGACGATGCGGGGTTCCTGGGCTTCGCCGCGGTCTTCCCCGCTTACCGGGGGCTGGGGGTAGGGAGGGCTCTTGGTGAGGCTGTAGTGCGGTGGGCAGCCGAGACCGGTTATCAGAGCGTGGTGACCGATTGGCGGGTCACGAATTTGTTGTCGTCGCGAACCTGGCCACGGCTAGGTTTCCGCGAGACGTGGGTGCGCCTCCACCGGGTTGTCGGTCACTGAGCCATGTGGAATCCAACTGCCCGTCCCATGGACGGGCCGCCGCGGCCCCGGTCGAAGCCGCCGACCAACGTGCGGACCGGCTTGGCCACCCAGGCTCGCCCGTCGCATCACCCGTGTTCGACGCAACAAATCGACTGGAGAGTGGAGTGCTGATGGAGGTCAACCGCGCCTGGTGGGATGAGCGGGCGGCGTTGCACGGCCAGGACCCGGTGTATGAGACGGCGGGCTTCCTTGCCGGTGGTTCACGGCTCCGGCAGGTTGAGATCGACGTCGCCGGCGACGTGGAAGGGCAGGATGTGGTGCACCTGCAATGCCACACCGGCATGGACACGCTGTCGTGGCTGCGCGCCGGCGCGCGAACCGTGTTCGGGCTGGACTTCTCGGCCGTGGCGGTCGGCGTGGCGAGGGCCACCGCAGCCGCCGCTGGGTACAGCGACCGGGCGACTTTCCTTCAAGCTGACGCGTTGGCCGTACCGGCGTTCCTGCACGACAACTTTGACCTGTGCGTCGCGACCTACGGCGTGCTGGAGTGGATCAGTGACGTTCCGGCCTGGATGCGTACCGCCGCCGGTTTGTTGCGCAGCGGTGGGCGGCTGGCGGTGGTGGACTTTCATCCGTTGCTGCAGATGGTCCAGAGTGCCGATCCGCTGCGGTTGGACTTTCCCTACGCCGACGACGGACCCCGCCGGTTCAGCGGCCAGACCGGCTCCTACGCCGTGCCGGACGCCGCCACCCGCGCCAATGACGTGGAGTTGTTCGCACATTCGCTCGGGGAGATCGTCTCCGCGGCTGCCGACGCCGGCCTCCACGTCGAGCACCTCGGAGAACACCTCGCGGCCGAGTCCAATCCGCACGGCGTGCTCACGGCAGATCCCGACGGCGCCTATCGGTGGCGAGTCGATGGGGAACTGCTACCTGTGCTGTACAGCCTGCGTGCCCGCTGGCCGCAGTCAAGCTGAGCAGCGGTGACGATGAGCCTGATCTCGGCATCGAGCCGAATGGGACCGCATGCGGT
>JBBRGH010000509.1:0-2484 GCA_038240915.1 Gemmatimonadales bacterium
GGTCGTTAGCCGCGCTGCCGGTGGCCGTTGGTACGGACCACAGGACCCTCGACCGTCGCAGCCAGCTCTTCGAGCAGCGCGCGCAGTGAGCGCATCTTCTTCGAGCCCAGGCGATTCGCCCAGCGCTGCTCGGTCGCCACGGACACTCGCTTGACCTCCGCAGCCCACACCTTGCCCTTGGGGCCGAGGCGAACGCGCTTGATCACGCCATGATCGGGGTCGGGGAACCGCTCGACCATGCGCATCTCCTCGAGCTCGTCGAGGAGGTCACCAACGGTCTGCTTGGGGAGCGACAGCACCGACACGAGGTCCGAGAGGCGGACACCGCGCTGCTCGTTGCTCGCGTCGACCGCGCCATCGCGGCCGAGCCCACCGATCACGGAGAGCAGCTGGACCTGACCCGGGCGAAGCGCCGGAAAGCCGAGGCGCTCGAGGCGGCTCGCGAGCCGGCGGCGTCATGATGCTCCGGGTTCTCGTCGTGCTCGTCCTCGCTGTCGCCCTGGCCGCCTTCACCTATCTCCGGCTCGAGGGGACGGGCCGCCGGGGCTGGGTCCCGCTGCTCTGCCGGGCGGTGGCGTGGGGTGCGCTCGGCCTGCTGTTGCTCAACCTGAGTTGCCCCGTGGTCGCGACACCCCATAGGCCGCTGGTGCTCCTCGATGCGTCGCTCAGCCTGACCGCGGCCGGCGGGCGTTGGCGCGAGGCCCGCGACTCGGCCGCGCGCTGGGGCGAAGTGCGCCGGTTTGGCGACGAACGCGGCGCGGCTGACACCCTGCCGTCGCGCGGGCGTTCGCTGCTGCTTCCGGCCCTCACCGCCGCCGCCGCGTCGGACCGCCCCGTCCTGGTCGTGACCGACGGCGAGATCGACGACGCCGCCGACGTGCCGGCCGATCTGCTGCACTCGGTCGGCGTCCGGCTCTTCCCTCGCACGGGACGGCCGGACCTGGCGCTCACCCGGCTGACCGGGCCCGCGCGGGTCACCGCCGGCGACTCGATTCCCCTCGAGGTCGAGGTCGAGGCCACCGGCGGCGCCACGGCCGACAGCGTCACCGTCGAGGCCACCTTCGGCGCCAAGCGACTGGCCGGCCGGCGGCTCGCGCTCCGGAGCGGCAGCGCTCGCGGCCGGCTGACCTTCAGCTCGGCGGCGGTCGGGCCGGGCGAGCATGTGCTGCGCGTCTCGCTCGCCGGCGCGGGTGACGCGGAGCCCCGAACCGACACCCGCCTGCTGGTGGTGACCGTCACGCCAACGCCAGGCGTCGTGCTGCTGGCGGCCCCGGGAGACTGGGACAGCCGGTTCCTCTATCGCACCCTGCGCGAGGTGGCCCAGCTGCCGGTGCGCGGGTTCGTCCGGGTCGATCCGGAGCGGTGGCGCTCGATGGCCGATCTCTCGGTGGTGCCGGGCGAAACGGTCCGTCAGGCGGCGCGACGGGCCGACCTGCTGATTCAAATGGGCGGCACGGCGCCGGCCGAGCCTGGCTCGGCGCGGGGCGCGTGGCGCTGGCACCCGGGCGCGGACAGCAGCGCGCTGCCGGGCGACTGGTACCTCCGTCCCGGCGACGCGTCGCCGCTGGCGGGCGCCTTCCTGGGCGCGCCGATGGACTCGTTTCCGCCCGCCTTCCAGATCGCGCCCGTGCAGCCCGCTCCTGGCGACTGGGTGGCTCTCAGCGCGCAGCTGGGCCGGCGGGGCGCGCCGCGTCCGGTGGTGTTCGGCGGCGAGACCGGCCGGGTCCGGCGGGTGACGGTGGCGGCCGACGGTCTCTGGCGCTGGGCCTTTCGCGGCGGCAGCAGCGAGCAGAGCTATCGGACCTGGGTCGCCGCGACAGCGAGCTGGCTGCTCGGCGGCACCGATTCCACCCGCGGCATGGCCCGGCCGCTTCGGGCGGTGGTCGAGAATGGCCGGCCCATCATGTTCGAATGGCTCGGACCCGGCACGCCTTCCGGGCTGCCGCTGGCGTGGAGCGGTGCCGGCGCGCCCGCCGCCGCTTCGCTCCATTTCGACGGCGCCGGGCACGCAGCCGTCTGGCTTCCGCCGGGAGAATACCGCTACCGCCTGGCCGGCGGCGGAGGCGGCACGGTTGCCGTCGAGGCGTACTCGGAGGAGCTGATGCCCCGGCCGGTCACCCTGCAGGCCCACGAAGGCGGTACCCGGCCGCCGGCGGGCCGCCGCGCCGCCCGGGACTGGCTCTGGCTGTTCGCCCTCTGCATCATGGGCCTGACCGGGGAGTGGATCGCGCGAAGGCGACTGGGGCTGCGCTAGGAGGAGTGTAAGTTTGGGGATGGCTACCGGCAGATTGACGGACAGGAAAGAGGGGCTCTGGAGCCGGATCAAGCGCGTCGCCATGACCGATGTCGGCGCGCTGATGCGGGGGCTGAACGCCGACGACCTCGAACGGATGGAGCGGATCCTCATCGAGGCCGACTTCGGCGTCCCGGCCACGGTCGAGCTCACCCAGGCTCTTGAGGACGAGGTGCGCCGCGGCAAGCTCA
>JBBRGH010000510.1:0-2481 GCA_038240915.1 Gemmatimonadales bacterium
CGCACCCGCCCCACGAGGTAGGCTCCCTTGTTGCGGTAGAACACCGAGCGCCCCACGTCGATCTCCACCGGGCCCGAGCCGGGCATCCGCTCCACCGCGTCGGCCAGAACCCGGCCGACGATGGCCGCGTCGCGCCGGAGCGAGGCGTATGGCACCGACCACTCGAACCGTTCGAGGATCCGGCGGACGACCTCGCCGTCCACCGTCTCCACCCGTTCCCGGTCGTACAGCGGCGCCCCGGCGGGTTCGGCCGGGCCGGGCGAGGGGTCGATGTATTCGATGGCCGCGTCCACGCCCACGGTGCTGAACACCCGCCGGGTCACGCTGTTGAAAAAGGTCTGCGCCAGCTCGGCATCGGGCCGGCCGCGGACGCCGAGCGCGTGGCGGCCCCGCATGGCCGCCCAGAGGGTCCGCTCCATGAGGGCGTCCAGCAGGATGTCCTGCACGTCGGCCACGGCGCCGTCCACGTGCGTGCGGTACAGCGCCAGCCGCTCGGTGGCGTCGGCCTGGGCGCCGAGCCAGTCGCGCTGCTCGAACCGCCGGCGGGCCCGCCGGGTGATCTCCTCGAAGCCGGCGTGGTAGCGATCGTAGCCGGCATGGATCGCCGCCACCGCTCGGTTGCCGATCTCGGGACACGCGGGCAGATTGAGCGTCGATTGGGGGCCCAGCGCGCTCATCCCGACCTGCCCGAAGGAATCCGTTCCATGACCGTCTCCACCGTGGGCGACACCATCACCATGCGGAACGGCCGGCTCGAAGTGCCGAGTCAGCCGGTGATCCCGTTCATCGAGGGCGACGGCACCGGGCCGGACATCTGGCGCGCCTCGCAGCTGGTGTTCGACGCCGCCGTGCGCCGGGCCTACGGCACCGCCCGGAGTATCGTCTGGCGCGAGGTGCTGGCCGGCGAAAAGGCGAAGAACCGGCTCAACAGCTGGCTGCCCGACGAGACCCTGGCGGCCATCGACCAGCACCTCGTGGCCATCAAGGGGCCGCTCACCACGCCGGTGGGCGGCGGTTTCCGCTCGCTCAACGTGGCCCTCCGCCAGAAGCTCGACCTCTATGCCTGCGTCCGTCCGGTGCGCTGGTTCGAGGGGGTGCCCTCGCCGGTCAAGGCGCCGCAGGACGTGGACATGGTGATCTTCCGCGAGAACACGGAGGACATCTACGCCGGCATCGAGTACAAGGCCGGCAGCGACGAGGCCCGCCGGGTGGTGGATTTCCTCCGGACCCAGATGGGGGCCCAGACGATCCGCTTCCCCGACACCAGCGCCATCGGGATCAAGCCGATCTCGGAGGAGGGCTCCACCCGGCTGATCCGGAGCGCGTTCGACTACGCCATCGCCCGGAACTCGCCCAGCGTGACGCTGGTGCACAAGGGCAACATCATGAAGTTCACCGAGGGCGGCTTCCGCGACTGGGGGTACCAGCTGGCCCGGCAGGAGTACGGCGCGGTCGAGATCGACGGCGGCCCCTGGTGCCGGCTCCCCTCCGGTGTGGTGGTGAAGGACGTCATCGCCGACGCCTTCCTCCAGCAGATCCTGACCCGGCCGCGCGAGTACGGCGTCATCGCCACCATGAACCTGAACGGCGACTACATCTCCGACGCGCTCGCGGCCCAGGTGGGCGGCATCGGCATCGCGCCCGGCGCCAACATCAACTACCTCACCGGCCACGCCGTCTTCGAGGCCACCCACGGCACCGCCCCCAAGTACGCCGGCCAGGACAAGGTCAATCCCGGCTCGGTGATCCTATCGGGGGAGATGATGTTCCGCTACCTCGGCTGGGACGAGGCGGCCGACCTGATCATCACCTCGCTGGAGAAGACCATCGCCCAGAAGCGGGTGACCTACGACTTCGAGCGGTTGATGACCGGGGCGACGCTGCTCAGGACCAGCGAGTTCGGGCAGGCGATGGTGGACAACATGGCGTAGCGGCGGGCTCCGCCACTTCAGTCCCGTCGCTTCAGCCGCTCGATCTCCCGCCGGTCCCGCTTGGTGGGCCGGCCCTTCTCCGGCACGAACGCGGCGTGCAGCGTCTTGAGCTGCAGCGCCATCGCCTCCCGCGCCGCCCGGCTTTCGGGCCGCTCCTCGTACAACTCCGCCGCCGCCGAGGCCGGCCCCCGCCGCCCCGACAGCGCCTTCACCACCACCAGGTGCTCGTAGGGGCCCAGCCGGACCCGGATCTCATCGCCCACCTGGAGTGGGCGGGCCCGCTTGGCCCGGTCGCCGTTGACCTGCACCTTGCCCCCGCCGATGGCCTCCGAGGCGAGCGCCCGGGTCTTGTAGAATCGGGCCGCCCAGAGCCACTTGTCCAACCGTACCCGGCCATCGTCGGTGTCCTCGTCGCTCGCTCGCATGCCTGAATAGTACACAACGGCCCAACCGTGGCGCAGGCGCGACAATTGCAGGTCGAGACGTCATCTCCCCCCGTCTTGGATCCGCAATGCTGCCTCTGCCTCCCGTGTGGGTCGCGCTCGCCCTC
>JBBRGH010000511.1:0-2481 GCA_038240915.1 Gemmatimonadales bacterium
CGAGCTCCAGAGCGCCCAGCAGGAGGCCGAGACGGCCCAGCAGGCCGCCCGTCAGTCCCTCAACGACCTCCGGGAGCAGATGCGGAAGAGCAGTGAAGGCTTCGAGCTGGAGAACCGGGGCCTCCACGCGGTGAGCGAACGGGTGGCCGACCTCCGGGGCGCGGTCAAGGAGTGCGAGGCTCGGTTCGCGGTGCTCGACGCCGCCAGCCAGGGCGCCGCAGCGGTGCAGGCCCAGGTCCGGAGCCTGACCGAGCAGGCTACCGCGCTGTCGCAGGAGCTGGTCCGGATGACCGAGGAGGCACGCCGCATCGCGACGATGCGCCAGAACGCGGAACAGCTCGAGACCCTGGCGGGCGACACCGCCGAGCGGATGCAGCGGATCGAGGCGCTGAAGCCCCAGCTCGACGAGGCCGTCCGCCAGCTCGTCACCCTCAAGGGCACTCATGAGATGATGTCCGACGGCCTCGAGCAGATGCGCGTCGCCCAGGGCGAGATGGCGCGGGTGCGGGAGAGCCATGCCGAGACCCAGCAGTGGTTGAGTACGACTGACGGCTGGACCCGGAAGGTCGAGGCGCAGGTCAAGGAGCTTCACGGCATGGAGCCGGCTGTCGAGCGGATCCGCGGCGAGGTCGAGCAGGTTCGCGCCGCCATGGCCGAGATCGAGTCCCGCCGCACCGTGGTGGACGAGGTCCATCGCCGCCTGGCCGAGCTCGGCACCCTGAGCGCGGAGCTCAAGGACCGGGCGGAGGGTCTCCGGGTCCGTATGGATGGGGCCGAGGGCCGCTTCACCCAGCTCGCTTCGCAGGCCGAGGAGGCCCACAAGGTCTCGGACACGATCGCGGCCGTGACGGCCTCGGTCGGGGCAGCCGAGCGCCGGGTGGAGGTGGTGGACGGCTCGATCCGGTCGCTCGAGGGCCGGGCCACCCAGCTCGGCGAGTTGGAGGAGCGGATCCGGATGCTGGGTCAGGAGCTGGAGCAGCGGCAGGGGGCGCTCGACAAGGCCACCGAGCACCTGTCCCGGGCCTCGGCGCTGCGCCAGGATGCGGCGGCGGCGGCCCAGCGGCTCGAGGAGCTCTCGGGCGGTATCGGCGGCATGCTGCAGAAGGCGGAGTCGCAGGCCGGCGGACTCGACAAGCTGTCGCGGGAGCTCGAGTCTCGGGCCAACGCGCTTCGGCCGATCGACCGTCAGCTGTCGCAGTTCGAGAGCCTGCTCGGCCAGTGGGCGTCGGCCCAGGACGAGGCGGCCCGCGGGCTGGAGCAGACGCTGGCGCGGCAGGGCGCGATCGACGCGCTCGAGGCCCAGGTCAAGCATGTGTTCGACCTGGCCGAGCGCTCGGTCGAGCATGCGCAGACCATCGGCGCCTCGCGGCGGGAGATCGAGGAGACCCACGAGCTGCTGCAGGAGACCCACGCACAGCTCAAGGCGGCCGAAGGCTCGCTGCACGGGTTCGAGGCGCGTCGCCGACAGCTGGAGCGGACCGAGCAGCGGCTGGCCCGGGCCGAGGCGCTCGCGCTCGAGGTCCGCTCGACGGTGGAGTCGCTGCAGGCCCAGCGCGCCGTGGTGGAGCACGTGATCGAGCGCTCCGGAGCCCTCACGTTCCAGATCAAGCAGGCCGAGGCGCTGGTGGAGACCATGCGCCGGGAGCGGACGCTGGCATGTGAAGTGAGCGCGGCGGTGGCGTCGGTCCGGGATGAGGACGAGCTGGACGCGCCCGACAAGCAGGCATAACCCCGAGGACGTCCGGGCGCGTCCCGGCCCGGACGAAGACAAGCCTGGCCCGGCCTCCGCACACCGGAGCGCCGGGCCAGCTCGTTTGCTACCGCTTCATTCTCGCCACCGGCTCCTGCAGGACCAGGGTCAGCAGCGTGCCGGGCGTCACGATCACGTCGCGGCTGGATGTCTGGGCGGCCACGACAGCGCCGCCGGCGGCCCCTATCACGCCGCCGATCACCGCCCCCTTCGTCTTGCCGGTCACCACGCCGCCGATCACTTCACCGGCCGCCGCCCCCGCGCCCACCTTCTCCGCCTCGCCCGCGGTCACCCCGCGTCCGCGGAGCTCGTGCGGCGCCGGCTGGACCGTGGCCCGGACCGGAAAGGTGAGCCCGCGGACGGTGATGCTGTCCACCCGCAGCTCGAGCTCTCCGTCCTTGGCGCTCCGGCTCCGCGCCGGCCGCAGCCGCACGATGGAGACGTGGGCGGTGGACCCGGAGGGCAGCACGGTCAGGCCGTCCGGAGCCCGCACGTCGCCCGAGATCAGGGCGGTGACGATCTGGCCCTCCGAGTTCCGGAGCGAGCTGATCGAATCCTGCAGTTGGGCCCGGAACACCATGCCGGCCGGAAGGGCATCCGCGGCCGCCCCGGCAGGGGCCGGGGTTACCGTCGCGCCCGGGGGGGTAGGCGAATCCGACGGGGTGGGGGAGACCGACGTGCTCGGCGACTCGACGGGCGGGGTGGCTGCTGTCGGCGCCGGCACCGTGGGT
>JBBRGH010000512.1:0-2478 GCA_038240915.1 Gemmatimonadales bacterium
CGCGGCCGCTCCACGCCCTGGTCTCGATCCTGGGCGACAAGGAGTGGCCCGACATGCTGGTCCAGCTCGACCGGGTGATCGACCGCGGCATCCTCACCGTGGCACCGACTGCCGCGAGCCGGGGCTGGAACGCGGTCTGGCTCCGCCGCTGGCTGCGCGACCGGGGCCGCCCGCCGGCGCGGGCCTCGTGGACCCTGGTGCCGGAGTTCGGCGAGGCGCTCGAGGCGGTGCAGCAGGGCGCCGGCACGGTGCTGGTGACGGGCTCGTTTCACACCGTCGGGGACGTGATGGGGGCGCTCGGTATGGAGGTGGTGTAGGGCTTCGGACCCGGCTATGTTCTCCCCATGCAAACCAAGGCCCTGCCGGGCTTTCGGGAGTTTTACCCCGCCGAACTCGCGCTCCGCACCCACATCTTCCGGACCTGGCGGTCGGTGGCCACGCGGTACGGGTTCGAGGAGTACGACGGGCCGCCGCTGGAGCCGCTCGAGCTCTACACCGCCAAGAGCGGCGACGAGATCGTGGGGCAGCTCTACAACTTCACCGACAAGGGCGGCCGCGACGTCGCCCTGCGCCCGGAGATGACGCCCACCCTCGCCCGGATGGTGGCCGCGCGCGCCAACGGACTCAAGAAGCCGATCCGCTGGTTCGCGATCCCGCAGCTCTTCCGGTACGAGCGGCAGCAACGGGGGCGGCTTCGAGAGCACTTCCAGCTCAACTGCGACCTGATCGGCGAGCCGGGGCCGCTGGGCGATGCCGAGATCATCGCCTTGGCGCTCGATGTCATGCGCGCCTTCGGGCTCGGCCCAGCCGACGTGCGCGTGCGCCTCTCCGATCGCCGGGTGCTCCGCACCCTGCTGCTCGGCGCCGGGGTGACGGAGCCGCAGCTCGGGACCGCCTACCAAGCGGTGGACAAGGTCGAGCGCGTCGACCGGGTCGCGCTCACGGCCCAGCTGGGCGAGGCCGGGGTGCCCACCGAGGCGGCGGCCCGGGTCTTCGAGATCGCGGCGCTCCGCGGCCTGCCCGCCGTCCAGTCGGCCCTGGCGCAGGTCCCCGGCGGCCCCGAGGCCGGCGGCCCGCTCCGCGCGGTGGTCGAGGCGCTGACCGCGATGGGCCTGGGCCCGTTCGTGGAGGTCGATCTCACCATCGTCCGGGGCCTGGCCTATTACACGGGCACGGTCTTCGAGCTGTTCGACGCCGGCCGGACGCTCCGCGCCATCTGCGGCGGTGGCCGGTACGACGGCCTGCTTGCCGCCCTCGGCGGAGTGGACCTGCCCGCGCTCGGCTTCGGCATGGGCGACGTGGTCCTGGCCGAGCTGCTGCGCGACCGCGGGCTGGTCCCGACCGACCGGTCCAGCATCGACGTCTTTCTCGCCGGCGTGACCGAGGACGACCTGCCGTTCGTCCTGGCCCTGGCGCACGAGCTCCGCGACGCCGGCCTGCGCGCCGAGTATGCGCTGGGCGCGCAGGCGGTGGGGAAGCAGCTCAAGCTGGCCGACGCGCGGAACGCCCGGTTCGCCGTCGTCGTCGGGCCGGACGACCGGGCGCGGGGTGAGGTGATGCTGAAGGATCTGGCCGGGAAGGGGCAGGAGGCGGTCGCGAGGGACGCGGTTGCGGAGCGGCTGCTGCGCGTAGCTCCGTCGGGCTGAATCGCAGCGGCACCGAGGGCACGGAGCACTGGCAAGGCGAGTACACTGCTGAGGAGAACGAATGGCGGACACGAAGGCGTTGACGACCCGCGCCGCGGACTTCAGTGCCTGGTATAACGAGCTGATCGCCCGGGCCGAGCTGGCCGACTACAGCCCGGTGCGCGGCTGCATGGTCATCCGGCCGAACGGCTACGCCATCTGGGAGCAGATGCAGAAGGCGCTCGACCAGATGTTCAAGGACACCGGGCACCAGAACGCCTACTTCCCGCTGTTCATCCCCCAGAGCTTCCTCTCCCGCGAGGCGGAGCACGTCGAGGGGTTCGCGCCCGAGACCGCGGTGGTGACCCACGGTGGGGGCAAGGAGCTGGAGGAGCCGCTGGTGGTGCGGCCGACCTCCGAGACGATCATCTACGCGATGTACGCCAAGTGGATCCAGAGCTACCGCGACCTCCCGCTGCTGATCAACCAGTGGGCCAACGTGGTCCGCTGGGAGATGCGGACCCGGCTCTTCCTCCGGACCACCGAATTCCTCTGGCAGGAGGGTCACACCGCGCACGCCACCGAGGCGGAGGCGGAAGCGGAGACCAAGCAGATGCTCGGCGTCTACCGCACCTTCATGGAAGAGTGGATGGCGATGCCGGTGGTCACCGGCCTCAAGACCGCCATCGAGCGCGTCGCCGGCGCCCTCCGCACCTACCGCTGCGAAGCGCTGATGCAGGACAACAAGGCGCTGCAGGCCGGCACCAGCCACAACCTCGGCCAGAACTTCGCGCGCGCGTTCGAGGTGACGTTTCAGACGTCGGCCGGGGGACTGGACCACGTGTGGAACACA
>JBBRGH010000513.1:0-2476 GCA_038240915.1 Gemmatimonadales bacterium
CGCGCTCGCCCCAGCGGGGTCAACCGCGCTAGCTTGTGTAGGTTCACTGAGTCCTCTGGCGTTTGCCGGTGAAGGTCTTCGACAAACCCAGCTTGCAACGCTATGGCTCAGTGAACAACCTCTTCATCAATTACAGCTAGCGAACCCGCGTCCCCTCTTTCATGACCAGGCGCACCTTCCGGAGCGCCGTGATGTCGTGAGTCGGGTCGCCCTCCACCGCCACCAGGTCGGCCAGCAGGCCGCGGGCGATCCGGCCGATCCGGGTGTCGAGGTGAAAGATGCTGGCGTTGCCGCTGGTGGCGGCTCGGAGCGCCGCCAGCGGGGTCATGCCGTACTCGACCATCAGCTCCAGCTCGCGCACGTTCTCGCCGTGGGGGAAGACCCCCACATCCCCGCCGAAGCAGATCGGCACACCGGCCTCGAGCGCGGCCCGGAAGCTGGCACGCTTGGTCAGCAGCGCTGGAATCGGCGCATCGCGTCCCTTCACCCATCCGTCGAAGTAGGTCGCGTAGGCCTCACCCGCCGCGAGGGTCGGGCAGAGGGCAACGCCGTGCTGGCGCATCAGCCGGAACACCTCGGGGGTTCCTTCGTCTCCGTGCTCGATGGTCTCGACTCCGGCCAGCACCGCCCGGCGCATGCCTTCGGCCGTCATGGCGTGGGCGGCGACCGGACGCCCGGCGCCGCGGGCGGTCGCCACCAGCACCTCGAGCTCGCGCTGGGTGAAGGTCGGCCGCAGCTCGCCGCCCGGCCCCCAGCCGAAGTCGGCGTACACCTTGATCCAGTCGGCTCCGCGACCGATCTGGCTCCGAACCACCCGGGTGATCGCCGCCTCACCGTCGGCTTCCTCGGCACCCTGCGGCGGGTCGATGGCGTAGCGGCTCCGCGAGGGCGCGTAGCTGCCGGTGGCCACGATCGCTCGGGTCACCACGAGGAGCCGCGGGCCGGGGACGATGCCCTGCTCGATCGCGCGGCGCAGCTGCACGTCGTTGTCCAGCGCGCCCTCGGTGCCGAGATCGCGCTCAGTGGTGATGCCGGCCTGGAGCGTCGCGCCGGCATGGGCGACGGCCCGCGCCATCCGAAGCCCCAGGGGCTCCCGCAGCACCTGGTCGTCCCACAAGGTTTCGTTGTACGGGTGGAGAAAGAGGTGGCTGTGGCCCTCGATCAGGCCGGGAATCAGCGTGGTGCCTGCCAGGGGGATCCGCACCGCGCCGGACGGCACCGTCGTCGTGCGGTCGGGACCCACCGCCTCGATCCGCTTCCCGCGGACCACGACGACCCACCCGGGCCGGGCTGCCTCGGCGGTGCCGTCCCAGACGGCCTCCGGAGCCAGCACCACGATCCGGCTGGTGTCCTCGGCCGCCTTGGTCTGCCCGGCCAGGACGCGTGGCCCCAGGGCGAAAGAAAGAAGGACGAGGGCTCGACCGCCGCTCCGGAACCCGCCTGCCAAGCCGCACATGGACAACCCCTTTCGCCCTTGCAGGGCCGGTGTGACGGATTCCGCTGACGCAAAGCTATGTAAATCATTGTTTACGAAAGAATTACAACGCACTCACCCGCTTGACGCTTTCCCCGTGACGCCGTAATGTCGCAGGGCTGTTCCCACCGCATGTCCGCGCACCTCTCCAGTCTCGCCCGCCGGCCGACCGACCGGCGAGACGCTCTTCAGTACCCCACTGATGGAGGTAGCACATGGACGCACTCGTCGCCCTGGCACTCAGCATTGGCATCCTCATCGCGGGCTGGACCTACGTCGCGCTGGGGCCCGGCGCCCTGCCGGTGTGGGCTGGAATCGTGGCCTGGGGGTGCTTCTTCGCCGCCGGCGGGAAGACCGAGGGCCTGATGAAAACGGTGGCGTCCAACCTAAGCGGGGTCCTCTGGGCCTTCCTGGCCCTCACGGCCTGGAACCGCCTCGGCGGCGGCGTGCCGGGCCTCTCCATGCTGGTCGGGGTCGCGGCCATCTGCATGGTGCTCCAGGCGAAGCTTCCCCCTCTCGCGTTCATCCCCGGCTCGTTTCTCGGTGCGGCCACCGCCGTCAGCGTGGTGGTCGGCGCCAACGGCAGCTGGGCCAAGACCTGTATCGCGCTGGTGATCGGCGCGGTGCTGGGCTACGTCTCCGAGCTCCTGGCCGGTGCGATCACCCGGGCACCCAAGGGTGCCGCGGCCTGACGCCCGCCAAGGCCGCTCAGAGATAGTATCAGTCGCGCGCGGCCCGGGGGAGCCCGGGCCGCGCGTGCGTCCCGCCCTCTATCCGACGCTCCCCTGCACCAGCCGCACCCGGATGCCGCCGTTCTCCGTGGTGAATCGCTCCACCAGGTCGAGCCCGGTCTGCGCTTCGAGCTCGCGATGGGAGGACAGGAAGGCCACGCTCCACCCCGGACAGCAGCGCCGTGCCACGTGGCCCAGCTGGGCGTACAGAACACGCAGCCGGCGCCGCTCGCCCACCCGGACGCCATAGGGCGGGTTGGTCACCAGCCAC
>JBBRGH010000514.1:0-2475 GCA_038240915.1 Gemmatimonadales bacterium
GCCGTTGGTGAAGTGGACCGCCGCGCCGCCGCCGCCCGGTCCCGCGATGGTGACGTTGGCGAGCAGCGGCAGCGACCGCGGCCCGGCGTCGGGAATGCCGGGCGCGTTCGACCCCCGCAAGGCCGGACCATCACCGGGGCCACGCTGCACGACCAGCGCCTGCACCTTGCCCAACCACCCGTCGTCCCAGGTGAGCCCCCCGCCCACGTTGCCGGTGAGGACCGCCGCGCGCAGCGTCGCCCGTCCGCCGGACACGAAAACGCCGGCGCCCTGACCCCGATGCACCTGAATCGAATCGACCGCCGTCCCGCTGCCCACCCCCAGCAACTGCAGCCCCGCGACCGGCTCGCCGCCGGGCACCGGCATCCCGGCGAACTCGATCCGGACATACCGGAGCACCCCGCTGGAAAACTCCACCAGACAACCCCCGTACCGGCCCGCCCCGGCCGGCGCCACCTTCTCGGGGCACTGGATCTCGTTGCCCGAGCCGGCGTCGCCGTTGTTGAGCAGAGCGGGACCGGCGATGGTGAGCCCGCCCCAGCAGCCGGGCGTCCTGACCGCCGCGGTACAGGTCATGACGATCGGCTGGAGTCGGGTCCCCCGCGCCAGGATCCGGCCGCCCAGCTGCACCGCCAGGGCACCTCGGCTGTCGGTTTGCCCCTCGAGGCGGGTGCCGGCCTGGACGGTCAGGGTTACCAGGTTCGGGACGGTCACCAGCCCGTCGAGCTGGTAGATCGTGTCCCGCGACAGCGTCCGGTCGGTCGGCAGGACGCCGCTCAGGACCACCCGAGCCTCGGGCACGCTGCGTCCTGGAATCGGATCCCCGGCGATCGGCGGGTCGGTGCCGATGCTCTCGTTGGTGATGACCGAGACGTCGAGCACGTTGATCAGGAAGCTGCCGTCGGCCTCGCGCCCCGGGGGCACCGGGTCGCCCTCCTCGCCCAGGCCCGGCAGGTTGGCCGGAAAGACGTTGGCGGCGACGGCGAAATCCTTGCCCGCGTCCGTCAGCAGCGGGCTGTTCCCGACCGCCACGTTGGCGGTGGCGAGCGCGTCGAGAATGTTGACCTGGCCGTCGAGGGTCGCGTCGCCGTAGCGGCGTCCCTGCCCCGGCACCAGGGCGACCCGCACGGCGCTCCGCGGCCTGCCGAGCCGTTCGGCCCAGTCCTCGACGGTGAGCCGTGCCGGGACCGGGCCCGGCTGAAGTGAGGGGTCCTCGGAGGCGCCCGCGGTCGGCTCGAGCCGTGCGATCGGGCGGCCACCGGGCCCCACCGCGCCTTCCGCCTCGAACCGGAGCTGAGCCGCGTAGCCGGGGGCCTTGACCTGGAATTCGAAGCGGGTGGGATCGAGTTGGCGGAGCAGAGTGTCGATCGCCAGCAACCGGAGCGCGCCCCGGTCGACCACCCGCCAGTTGGTCACCACGAGCGTGCGACCGGAGGGCGATTGGCCGATGTATGCCAACCGGGACGGATCGAACCCGAGCGAGCCCTGCAGCCCGGCGACGGCGTGGGCGCCCTGCGCCGCGGGCTGCAGCGCCACGATGACGCGCGTGCCTGGTGCCGCGCTCGCGGAGGACAGCGACAAGCTCAGGTCGGCGCCGGGGCGGGACGGGGTGATCAGGCTGTCCCCTCCCTCGCCGGAGCAGCCGCCGAGGAACAGCCACCCGGCGAGTCCCCATCCGGCGAGTCCCCAGGTTCGCCCCGCCCGGCCCCAGAGCTGCCGTCCTCCCTCGTTCCGCATGGCGCTCACTCGAAGGTGTTGGCGTCTTCCAGCCGGGTGAAATGGCCCTGGCCGTCGATCAGGTAGACGATGGCCGCGTACACATCGGTGAAGAGGATCCGCCCGCCCAGCGGGACATCGGGGACCGCCGTGCCGAGATAGCCCTGGATGTTGTAGGGGACGGTGTCGTCGTGGCCGTCCGCCTGGCCCACCGTGCCGTCCCGCAGCCGGAGCGCCGCGACGGTACCGAGGAAGTCGCCGTCGGGATCGCCGGCCGAGAGGGAGACGTGCAGCTGAGTCTCCCCGTTGAGCACGGCGTTGAACCCGACCGCGGCGGGCGCGGACCCCGGGTTCGATTCCAGTGGGCGCTCGATCGGGGCCGTGCTGTTGCCATGGGCGTCCTCCGCCCGGAACGAGGCGCAGCCCCGCGCGACCGCGTCCGTCGGCAGGTCGAGCGGGTAGGCGCCGAGGATCACGATCGAGTCGAGCCCGGCCGTCCGGCCGGCGTCCAGGCCGTCCTCGAAGGCAGGGCCGCCCGCCAGCAGCGAGGTGCCGGCGCAGTCGGTGAGATCGAAGCTGTAGTTGGCCAGGTTGTGGTCGGGGTCGGTCACGGTGGCCACGAATGCGGCCGTGCTGTCGTGGTAGGACCAGTGAAACGCCCGCACCACCGGCGCCGCAGCGGGATCGGAACAGATGACCCGGAAGTCCACCCGGGCGGCGCCCTCCGGGGGCACCCTCACCCGCTGGACCGCGCCGCCC
>JBBRGH010000515.1:0-2474 GCA_038240915.1 Gemmatimonadales bacterium
GCTTTGCCTTCCAGATAGACCATGAACCACGCGGATGCCAGGGCGATGAGGAGCCACCCGACCTCGATGGGCTGCACGGTGTCCCAGTTCACGGCCGCTCCCGACGCTGCTGCAGATCGCCCTGCGCGCCGAGGCGCTTCATGGTCAGGAACTGCTCGGCACGCGCCTCGAAATCCTCGGCGAGCAGTTCCAGGTTCCTGACCCGCGCTTCCTCCGCATCGGACGGCGGCGGGAGCGGTGCGGCTCCGAATCCGAGTCGATCCAATACCCAGGCCATGATCCCGCCTTTCATTCCGCCTCCCGCAACGACAGGACGCGCTCGCCGGTCTGGAGTTGGCGCAGGTTGATGTCCACCAGCCTGCTTTCCCTGGTCTGGCTCGCCGTGTAGAGCATCCGCCAGCCCTCGATCTGCTGATCCTTTGAGGCGATCAGGGAGCGGAACAGCAGCCCGATGGCCGCCGTGAGCCCCCCGACGATGCCGGTGAACAGCATCAGGGCCCCGTTGGAGATGATGACCGCGGTCGTCGGGTCGGATTGCATCAGATGCCACCGCTCCCCGCCACCTCGAACGTTGCCGAACGCCACTCGACCGCTTGCGCCCCGGCCGGCCGCGTGGTGCCCTCCAGGTGGTAGTGGCCGGGGCCGACCGCCTCGGGGATGCGGTGGGCCAGCGACAGCACGGTCGAGCAGCCGGGCGCCCAGGAGCCGCCCACGTCGCCCAGGAAATACGTCGTGCCGCCGGGATCGTCGGTCACCAGGTTGCGCGTGATCACGATGGTCAGCGGCCGGCCCCCGTCGTTGCAGGCGGCGACCTCCATCGGGATCGCGTCGCCGGGGTGCAACGGGCCCGTGGCATGCACCGGGAAGTACCGTCCCCCCGCCACGTCGAGCTCGGTGTAGCGCAGCGTGCGCGGCGGGGCCAGCACCGGCGCGAGCCAGATCGGGGAGGTCAGGGCGCCGATCCCGAGCACGGCGATCAGCATCCAGGCGCGCTTGCCAAGCTCGTGATGCAGGACGATGCTCGTCATGGCCGACCCCCGCTCACCGCACGTCTCCGAGCACTCTCAACGAGCCGCGCAGCAGCGTCGTGACCGCGCCGCCCACCGTGGCCTGCAGGTCGAACGGGTAGAGCCCCGCGCCGATCGCCACCGTGTCGGACGCGGTGATCTCCACCCGCGCCGCGGTCGGGGCCGTCACCGCGCCCGCCTTCGTCCACAGCTCGCCCTGGGACCGCTGCACCGAGAACAGGATCGTGCCGCCGGTGAGGGTGGGCCAGCCGACCGATGTCCAGGCCAATGCGCGGCCGTTGGCCACCAGGTAGTCGTCGCCGCGCAGCAGCTCCACGTCGCCCGTGTCGGCCACCGCGCTCACGAAGGTCACGGTGGCCGCCGATACGGTGCCCAGCGCCGCGCCGGCCGAGCCCCCGGTGTAGGTGCCGGGCACGGCGGCGGTGAACGGGTTGATCTCCTCCGGGTTGATCGCCGCGAACGCCAGCCGCTCGTCCGTGGCCGTGTCCGCGAACAGGACCGCGCCGCGGAAGGCGTCCGCCAGCGTGGCGGTCCACAAGTAGTCGCCGCCGCCCAGCGCCGCGAAGCCGCTCGTGATCGGCGCGCCGACCGCCTCGCCCTGCGTGGTGACGAGCTGTGCCGCGAGCGTCAGGCCCGCGTAGGTCGGGCCGAGGGCAATCGAGAAGACGCTGGTGTAGGTCATTTCCCCACCCCCAGGAGCGTGATGCGCCCTACGCCCGCTGCTGTCGCTGCCGCTGGGATCAGCAGCATCAGCAGCTTGCGGGTGGAGGGCGCGGCCACTAGCTTGCCACCTTGAGCACCTTCCAGGGGATTGAGCGGCCTGTCCCAAACGCTTGCTTGATACTGAAGCGCAACGCGGTCGCATCGGTCAATTCATTGGCGACTGGCACACTGGACTTGATCAGGTCGTCCGCCAGCTGCGGTCCGTAAAACGTCATGATGTGCAGCACGCGGCTCGCGCCAGTCGTAAGAATCATCTTGTAGATTCGCAACTCGAACACGTCGCCGGCCGCGGCGGCGTTCAGGTCGCACTCGAACACGTACACGCCGCTCGCCGCGGTGTCCGCAAGCTGATGTTCGGTCGTCACGGTGCAGGCCTGCGTACCGGAAGCCGATGCAAGAACTGCCATATCAGGCCACCGTGAAGGTCTTGGCGAGCAGCCCGTCGGCCCGCGCTTTCACGTCGGCCAACCGCGCCAGACGCGTCAAGCGCGTCGTGAACTCGCTGTCTAACTGGTTCTGGTTCGAGATCGAGGACCATTCCGCGCCGGAGAAGAACACGTAGTAGTCGCTGTTCAGCCCCGGACCTGGATTTGGGCTGACGAAGTGAAACCTGACGCCGTTCTCCAGCACCTCGTAGTCGGCCTGGAGCCTGAATTGAACGTTTGGATTGAATGCCACGATGATTCCTCCTACAAGACGACGCGGGTCGTCAAACCCATGACC
>JBBRGH010000516.1:0-2472 GCA_038240915.1 Gemmatimonadales bacterium
CGGGGACTCGCCCGCGCTCGACGGCGTCACGCTCGAGATCGAGCCCGGCCAGCTGGTGCTGCTGCTGGGCGAATCGGGGTGCGGCAAGTCGACGCTGCTTCGGGCGGCGCTGGGCCTGGTGCCCCACTTCCACGGCGGGCGGCTGTCGGGCCGCGTGGTGACCGAGGGTCTTGATACACGCGACCACCGCCCGCGAGAGATCGCCCGCGTGGCGGGGCTGGTATTCCAGGATCCGGAGTCGCAGTTGATCATGCGCCGCGCCGACCACGAGGTGGCGTTCGGACTCGAGAACCTCGGCTGCCCGCCGGTCGAGATGCTGATGCGGATCGAGGAGGCGCTGGCGGCGGTCGGCGCCGGGCACCTGGCCGAACGCGAGACCGCCCGGCTGTCCGGCGGCGAGCAGCAGCGAGTGGCGATCGCGTCGGTGCTGGCAATGGGCCAGCGGCTGCTGCTCCTGGACGAGCCGACCAGCCAGCTCGATCCGGTGGCGGCCGAGGAGCTGCTGGCTCTCGTCACGCGCATCAACCATGACCGCGGCGTCACGGTTGTGGTAGCCGAGCACCGGACGGCCCGCATCTTCGACGAGGCCGACCGGGTGGTGGTGATGGAGAGCGGCCGGATCGCGTTCGACGGCACGCCCCGCGAGGCGGCACGCCACCTGGCGACGGCGGCGCCCTGGCTGCTGCCGCCGGTCACCCAGGCGTTCGCCGCCGCCGGCCGGGCGGAGCTCCCGCTCTCGGTGCGCGAGGCGCGCGGGCTGGTGGCGGCGACCGAGCCGCCCGCCTCCCCGCCGGCCGTCGACGAGGCCGTGGTCGCAGTCGAGGGGCTGCACAAGCGGTTCGGGGCGATCGAGGCGCTGCGGGGCGCGACCACCGGCTTCGCCGCCGGCCAGGTGACCGCCGTGCTGGGCGCCAACGGCGCCGGCAAGACGACCCTGGCCCAGATCGCGGCGGGGCTCGTCAAGCCCGACGGCGGCCGCGTGCGCGGCGCGGGCCGTTCCGGCTACGTCAGCCAGAACCCCGCTCACCATGCGCTGCGCGAGTCGGTCGCAGACGAGGTCGCCTACGCGCTCGAGAACCTGGGCGTCGAGCCCGCCGAGCGGGCACGGCGCGTGCTCGCCGAGCTGGAGCGGTTCGGACTGCACGAGCTGGCCGGGCGCCATCCACGCGACCTCTCGAGCGGCGAGCGGCAGCGGCTCGCGATCGCGTCGGTGACCGTGATGCGACCCGCGCTGCTGCTGCTGGACGAGCCAACCCGCGGGCTGGACGGCCTTCGAAAGCTGGCGCTCGCCGAGCTGGCGCGCAAGCTGTCGGCTGAGGGCTGCGCGGTGGGTGTGATCACGCACGACGTCGACTTCGCGGCCGAGGCCGCCACACGCGTGACGACGATGGCACGGGGGCGGGTGCTGGCCGACCGGGCTCCGCGCGAGCTGCTCGCCCGGGGCGGCTTCTTCGCCTGCCAGCTCGGGCTTGCCCTCGGCCGCGTCTCGATCGCGGATGCCGTCACGATGCTGGCCAGCGACCGGGAGCGGACGCATGTCTAGCCTGGTGCTGCTGATCGCCGTCGCGTGCATCGCACTGGCCGTCTCGGCGGTCGAGACCGGCCCCAACCGCAGCCGGGAGCTCTCGCTGGTGGCGGCCCTGGCGGCGGCCGCCGCGGGGGGCCGGGTGCTGTTCGCGTTCATCCCCAACGTCCAGCCCGTGACGATCATCGTGGCCGTGACGGGAGCCACCCTCGGGGCGCGGGCAGGGATCGCCACCGGCGGTGCCGCGGCGCTGCTGTCCAACACGGTGCTCGGCCAGGGCCCCTGGACGGCATGGCAGATGATCGGGTGGGGGCTGGTCGGCGCCACCGCCGCACCGCTCGGCCGGCTGCTTCGGAACCGTTTCGCGCTGGCGGCCTTCGGCGTCGTCTGGGGCTTTCTGTTCGACTGGCTGATGGACGTGTGGGCGTGGAGCACGCTCGGTCCCAGCGCCGACCTGCACTCGTTCGTCACCCTCGCCGCGACCGGGCTTCCCTTCGACATCGCCCATGCGACCGGAAACGCGGTCATCGCCCTGGTGGCCGGCCCATCCCTGATACGCATGCTCGACCGCTACAGGCGGCGGCTGCACGCAACCTTCGCACCCCTGGAGCCGACATGATCCGACGAACACTGATCCTGACCTTCGCCCTGCTCGCACTGGGCGCCCCGCTCGCCCACGCGGCCGGGGGCGGCGACTACCTGGCGTCACGGCAGACGCCGTCGGGCGGATTCGCCGAGCCGGGCGGCGCCGCCTCGGTCTCGCTCACGGAGTGGGCGGTGATGGGACTCCAGGCCGCCGATCGCAGCCCGGCCACGATGCATCGCGCCGGCGGCAAGACGCCGACCGCCTTCCTGGCCGCCCACGCCAAGGGCTGGCACGACGCCTACTCGCTGGAGCGAGGCATCCTGGCGGTGGTCGCGCTGGGCAAGAACCCGGCCAGCTTCGC
>JBBRGH010000517.1:0-2472 GCA_038240915.1 Gemmatimonadales bacterium
GCCCTCGGGATCGGGTCCGTCATCGGCACCGGCATCTTCGTGCTGACCGGCACCGCGGCCTCCCAGAACGCTGGGCCCGCGCTGGTGATCTCGATGATCATCGCCGCGGTCGCCTGCGCCCTGGCCGGGCTCTGCTACGCGGAGCTGGCCTCGATGATCCCCGTGGCCGGCAGCGCCTATACCTATGCCTACGCGTCGTCGGGCGAGCTGGTGGCGTGGATCATCGGCTGGGACCTGATCCTCGAGTATGCCCTGAGCGGCGCCACCGTGGCGGTCGGCTGGTCGGGCTATTTCGTCAGCTTTCTCCGCGACCTGGGCCTGGCGTTGCCGCCCGGGCTCACCGTGGCCCGCGGCGCCACGGCGGTGCTCGCCGATGGCAGCGTGGTGCCCGGCCTCTTCAACCTGCCCGCGGCCGGGATCGTGCTGCTGGTGACGGGGCTGCTGGTGATCGGCATCCGCCAGAGCGCCAACACCAACACCGCGCTGGTGATCCTCAAGACCGGCGTGCTGATCGTGTTCGTGGCACTGGGCGCAGCTTACGTCCGGAGGGAGAACCTGGTGCCGTTCGTGCCGCCCAACACCGGCGAGTTCGGCCACTTCGGCTGGAGCGGCGTGCTCCGGGGGTCGGCGGTGATGTTCTTCGCCTACATCGGGTTCGACGCGGTCTCGACCGCCGCGCAGGAGGCCAAGAACCCGCAGCGTGACATGCCGATCGGGATTCTCGCCTCGCTCGCCATCTGCACCGTGATCTACATCGCGGTGGCGGTGGTGCTGCTCGGCATCGTCCCCTACCAGCGGCTCAACGTGGCCGACCCGATCGCCGTGGGCATCGACGCCACCGGGCTCACCTGGTTCAGTCCGGTGGTCAAGATCAGCGCCCTGTTCGGGCTGTTCAGCACCATCCTGGTCCAGCTGCTGGGCCAGACCCGGATCTTCTACTCGATGAGCCGGGACGGCCTGCTGCCGGACCTGTTTGGCCGGGTCCACCCGCGCTTCCGGACGCCGTGGCTCAGCACCATGATCACCGGCGTGGTGGTGGCGGTCGCCGCGGGCTTGCTGCCGATCGGGGTGCTCAGCCAGCTGGTCAGCATCGGGTCGCTGCTGGCGTTCCTGCTGGTCTGCGTCGGCGTGCTGATCCTCCGGCGGACGGCGCCCGACGTGGCCCGTCCCTTTCGGGTGCCGGGCGTGCCCTGGGTCCCGGTGTTGGGCGGTCTCAGCTGCCTGGCGCAAATGCTGAGCCTGCCCCGTTCCACCTGGGAGCGTCTGGTGATCTGGATGGCACTGGGATTCGTGGTCTATTTTCTCTACAGCCGGCAGCGGGCCCAGGCGCGGCGGCAGGAGCGGATGGGGCTCGCGGAGACGGCGGCACCGATCGGCGGGTGAGTGAAGTCTGCGTCGCGATTCCTGATCCTGCTGCTGGGCCTGACCCTCGGCCTCGCGGCGCTGCTCGCGGTCGAAGCCGCGCGCGCCACCCGCTCCCACCGGGTGACGGCCGAGCGGGCGCTCCGCGACTACGCCACCGTGGCGGCCTGGGAGTTTCTGTCCGCCTTCGACGACCGGCTGCAGCGGGACGCCGCCGCCGCGCTCGGGCCGGTGGCGGGAAATCCCGCCGCCTCGCCCTACGACTCCGTGCCGTCGGCAGCCGCGCTCGGATCGGCGACGGACTCGCTGCTGCCCTGCGGCACGGCCGACTCGACCTCCCGCTTCAGCTTCGCGCTCGACCTCCGGAGCGGCGCGCTCAGCACCCGCGGCCCGGCGCCCGCGGCGGCACTCCGTCGGTGGCTGGGGGATACGGTCGCGGCCGCGGTCCGGTCGACGCCATCCGCGGCGGGCCGCGCCGGCCTGCTCTGGGGCCAGCCGGGGCGCGCCGGTGGCGGCACGGCCGTGGTCTACGCGGTCAAGGCCGTTCGCTACAACGGGTACGCCGTGCACGATGCGCCGCTCGCGGTCTACGGCGTGGCGACCTGCCGGACCGCCCTGCTGCCGCTGCTGGCCGCAGTGGTGGCCGAGCATCCCCTGCTGCCGCGGCAGGTGACGGGCGGCCTGCCGAACGGGCAACTGGTGAGCCTGGCGGTGTCGGACCCCGCCGGCCGGACGCTGTACCGCTCGGGGCCGCCCGCCGCCGCGGGCGACTACGCCGGCGACCCCGCCTCGGGCGCGGGATCGCTGCTGGTCCGGGCCTCGCTCCCGGCGGGCGTGGCAGGGCAGCTGGTGGTGGCCCGTCCGGGGGCACGACTCCCACTCCTGCTCGGGCTCCTTGCGCTCACGGCCGCGCTCACCGCGGTGGCTGCCCGCCAGCTCCGCCGAGAGCACGAGCTGGTGCGGCTCCGGACCGACTTCACCTCCAGCGTTTCCCACGAGCTGCGCACCCCGCTGACCCAGATCCTGCTGTTCGGCGAGACGCTCGAGCTGGGCCGGGCGCAGAGCGAGGACGAGCGGCGGCAGGCGCTGGCCATCATCGTGCAGGAGGCG
>JBBRGH010000518.1:0-2469 GCA_038240915.1 Gemmatimonadales bacterium
GGAGCGCGAGCACGATCGCCGTCAGCAGCAGGCCGGCGATGAGGAAGCGTACGCCGGCGAAAAGGAACGGCGGCAGGTGGGCCACGCCGATCCGGATCGCCAGGTAGGTCGAGCCCCAGACGGTGCAGACGAGGAGGTAGGCAACCAGCGCCTTGCCGCGGAGGCCGGCCATGTCAGTCGGCCTCCATCGGGATCACGCCCGCCTTCTCGAACACGCTGGAGAGCACGATCGTGGTGCGGGTGCTGGCCGACAGGCCAGGCTCCCGCACCGAGCGGAGCAGCTGCTCCAGCGCCTCGAGCGATGGCGCCGCCACCTTGAGGATGTAGCAGTCCTCCCCGGCCACATGGTGGCACTCGAGCACGCCGGGGTTGGTGGCCAGGGCGCCCACGGCCGAAGCGCCGCCATCCAGCTCGCTCCCCGGGTAGCGGACGGCGACGAAGGCCGTGATCGGGAAGCCCAGACGGGCCCGGTCGACCCGGGCGGTGTAGCCCAGGATGTAGCCGCCCTCCTCCAGGCGCTTGACCCGCTCCATCACGGCCGGACGCGACAGCCCGACCTCGTCGGCGATGGCCTGGTAGCTGGCCCGGCCGTCGGCGAGGAGCAGCTGGAGGATTCGGCGGCCGATGGGGTCGAGCGCGGACATGAGGACTCGAGATTGAGGTCGCTCAAAATTATCGAAAGCGGACGGTTCGTCAACCCCTGTCGGAAGAGCCGGACTATTAGACGGAAATGATGTTCACTCCAGAGCGAAACGTCCGTCCTGGCTTGGTGACAGGTGACCGCAACACATATCCACTTATCCAGACCGCTGTGCCGGCGGGGATTATGTTGCCCCTATCACACCAGCCGGAGCGAAGCATGGCGGACGAGCGGGCGGACGTGGTGGCGATCATGGCGGCCATCATCTATGCGGGGCGGACGGGGGAGTCGGGACAGGTGCCCAACGAGAAGGCCTTCGGCCTCGTCGCCAAGGCGGCGTGGGACCTGCACAGGGCGGTCATGGGCGGAGACGCGGCGCCGCCCGGCAAGGCGGGATTCCAGCAGCCCTGACATGATCGCGCCACCCATGACGGCGCCTCGCCGTCTCGGTAACTTGTGGCCATGACCGACGCCGAGTTCTCGCTCGAGACCGATCTCCGCCCCGTGGTCCTGGTGGTGGATGATGAGCCGATGATGCGCTGGCTGATGACGGCGGCGCTCCGCGAACACTACCGGGTGCTGGTGGCCGCCGATGGCCAGGAGGCGCTCGACACGGTGCGGGAGATCGGCGGCGAGATCACGGCGCTGGTGACCGACCTGCGGATGCCCCGCCTCGACGGCCTCGGCCTGGCTGCCCGGCTCCAGGCGCTGGGCGATCCGCCGCCACTCCTGTTCATCTCGGGCTTCATGGGCGGGGGCGAGCTGCCCGGCCCGTTCCTCGCCAAGCCGTTTTCACCCGACGCGCTGCTCGCCGCGGTCCAGCGGTTGATCGCCACCGCCGCCTAGACCGGCTCCACCCACCTCCGACCGACGAGCCGTTCGTGATCGCACTGGTGATGCTCGCGCTCCAGCAGGGCCCGGCCGCGCCCGCCGACGGCTACTGGCAACAGGAGGTGGCCTATCAGATCACCGCCCGGCTGGACGAGCCCACCGGGGTGCTCGCCGGCGGCGAGCGGATCAGCTACCGGAACGCCTCGCCCGACACCCTCACCAGCTTCTCGCTCCACCTCTATCTCAACGCCTTCCGGCCGGGCTCCCGCTGGGCCGACGTGGACTCGGCCGAAGGCCGGCGCCGGTTCAACGATCTCAAGGATCCCGACTTCGCGTTCAACCACGTGCGTGACGTCCGGATCATGGGCCAGCCGGTGGAGCCGATCTACCCGCTCGCGCCCGACAGCACCATCGTCCGCTTCGCGCTGCCGCGGCCGCTCCTGCCCGGCGAGACCATGGCGGTCGAAATGGGCTGGGACGCGCGGCCCTCCACGGTGCCCCGGCGCCAGGGCCGGCAGGGGCGCCGGTTCGACTTCGCCCAGTGGTATCCCAAGGTGGTGGTGTACGACCGCCACGGCTGGGCCGAGCACGCGCTGATGCCGGCCGGCGAGTTCTACGGCGAGTTCGCCAGCTTCATGGTGGACCTCGACCTGCCCGCGGACGAGGTCATGGGCGCCACCGGCGTGCCGGTCTGCGGCGACCCCGGCTGGGAGCGGGCCAACCGCGCGCCCGGTCGCCCGGTCGAGTATCAGCGCGACTACTACGGCGCCACCACCCCGCCGGCCGACGTCTGTACCGGCGCCGAGCCCGGCCGGAAGCGCCTCCGCTGGTACGCCGAGCGGGTGCACCACTTCGCCATGTCGCTCAACCCGGCCTACCGCTACGAGGGCGGTCGGTTCGGCAACGTCGCCGTTCACGTGCTGTACCAGCCGGGCGACGACAGCACCTGGGGCGGCGGTGTGGCGGTGGAGCGGACCCAGACCGCGCTCGCCTGGCTG
>JBBRGH010000519.1:0-2463 GCA_038240915.1 Gemmatimonadales bacterium
GCCGGATGTCGAGCTGCTCGGCGTTCAGCAGCGTGCTGTCCGCCGGTCCCCCGCCGAACCAGTAGGCGCCGAGCACCGACTGGACCCCGGCGCCCGGCCGGTCCAGCGTGGCCAGGGTATCGAGCCACGTCGCCGCCTCGACCGGCCGCCCCAGGTTCCAGAGATAGCGGGCCCGCGCCACCGCCACGTCGGCCCGGCCCGCCTTGGTGGCGCTCAGCCGGTGCACCGCGTCGAACAGGGCCGCGCGATGGGCCAGGGTGACGCTGTCCAGCGTCCCGAAGAACAGGATCCCCTGCGGCACGATCGCGTCGCCGGAGTCGAGCCCCGCCAGAAACGCCCTGATCCCGGCCTCGTCGCGGGTGGCCTGCAGCAGGTTCCACCGGGCATACGGCACGTCCTCGCCGGCCGAATCGAGCGCGATCCCCCGCCGGGTCCAGAGCCGCTGGGCCGCGGTGTCGCCCGCGACCCAGCTCAGCGCGGCCAGGTGCTGGATCGGCCCGCCGAACAGGGAGTCCCGCTGGAACGCCTGCTCGAAGGCCTGCCGGGCCCGGACCTCGGGGTGGGGAAGGTCCACCAGGCGGCCGAAGTGAAACAGGGCGTCGCCCAGGTTGTACCAGGCGTCCGCGCTCTCGGGCAGGGCCTGCACCGCCCGCTCGGCGTCCGCGATCCGCACCGTCCACGGCGTCTGCTTGGGAAACTGGGAGCCGAGTCGGAGCGAGAGGAACAGCGAGTCCTGCGGGTTGAGCCGGTCGCGGTACTGCCAGGCCAGATGCCTGATCCGGTTCATGTCCGTGGTCGCTGGGTGCCAGCCGTCGGACTCCACCAGCGCGGACAGCGCCAGCGCGAAGGTCGAATCCAGCTCCACCGCCCGCGACAGCAGCGGCGTGGCGTTCTGGAAGACGCCGCGCCGATAGGCCGCCACTCCGTCGAGGTAGGCCCGGAGCGCGTCGAGATTGGTGGTGGTGAGCGCGCTCAGCTGGGCCGAGCTGGCGCCGGCGCCGAGCGCCAGGAGCTGGGCCGTGAGCCGGTCGATCAGGACGAACAGGCTGTCCCGGGGCCCCGCCACGCTGGTCTGCGCCAGCGTCCGGCCGCCGGGGACGCCGACGAGCGCCGCGTTCATCACCAGGTGATCGGGCGAGCCCACGATGCTCCCCTGGAGCACCCGGCCCGCCCCCAGCTTCCGCGCCACGCCCGCGGCCGCCTCCTCCGACAGGTCCTGGGCGTCGCTGCCGCCGGCATCGCGCACGGCCGCCAGGACTGAGCGGGCGTCGGCCGCGCGCGGCCCGCCTTCGCCGGTCAGCTTGGCCTGCATCAGGTCCACCATGCCCTGCCGAAGATACTGCACGCTCGGGTCGGCTCCCGCGGTCCGGAACGGCAGCACGGCGACCAGGTTGGCGTCGAGCGGCCGGGCGGCGGCGCGAGACCAGGGATGCCACAGGATCAGGCCGGCGGCCACGGCCACCAGGGCGACGACTGCTCCGCCGACCGCGTACCGCCGCCGACTCGGCGCCCCCTCGCCCGCGGCCGCGCGCACGGTCCCGTGCGCCGCCGCGGCCACCGGCTGGGTCTGCGTCGGCGTGCTGCCGCCGCTCGGCCCGGCCAGCGGCTCGAGTGCCGCCACCAGCTCGTCGGCCGTCTGGAACCGGTCGGCCGGCCGCTTGGCCAGGCAGCGCATCACCACCGCCTCGAGCGCGGGCGAGAGGCCGTCGCGCTGCTGCCCCACCGGCACCGGCGCGCGGGTCACGTGGGCGGCCAGCATCTGCTGGGCGTTGAGCCCGGCGAACGGCGCCGCCCCCGTCAGCATCTCGTAGCCCATCACCCCCAGGGCGTAGATGTCCACCCGGGCGTCCATCTGCGGATCGGCCGTGGCCTGCTCCGGCGCCATGTAGGCCGGCGTCCCCAGCGCCACGCCGGCCGAGGTGAGCGTCGAGCCGTGCGCCGCGTCGGTCACCGCCTTGGCCACGCCGAAGTCCATCACCATGGCGTGCCGGCCCGACAGCATCACGTTCTCCGGCTTGATGTCGCGGTGGACCACGCCGGCCCGGTGGGCCGTGGCCAGCGCCTCGGCGATCTCGCCCAGCAGCCGGACCGCCTCAGGCACCGGCAGCTCGCCCTGGCGTGACAGTCGGTCGCGCAGGGTCTCGCCGTCCACATAGGGCATGACGTAGTAGAAGAAGCCGTCGGCGTCGCCCGAGTCGAGCAGGCCGAGGATGTGGGGATGTTGCAGCCGGGCCGCCACCTCGATCTCCCGGGCGAACCGCTCGGGGCCGAGGGTGGCGGCCAGCGCGGGCCGGAGCACCTTCACCGCCACCTTCCGGCGATGCTTCAGGTCCTCGGCCAGGTAGACCGTGGCCATGCCGCCCTGCCCGAGCTCGCGCTCGATCCGGTAGCGCTCGGCCAGCGCGGACGTGAGGCGCGGCAGGACGGGATCGTCCATCGGTCTACACTCGGCTTCGGGGTCAG
>JBBRGH010000520.1:0-2452 GCA_038240915.1 Gemmatimonadales bacterium
GCTCCGGCGCGTTCCTGCTCGGCGCGCTCGAGCGGCTCTCGACCCTGATTGCCCCCGATCGCGCCTGCGCCACGGCGGTGCGGCGGCGGATTCTCCAGCGCTGCCTCTTCGGCGTGGACCGGAGCGCCGCCGCGGTCCGACTGAGCGAGCTCCGGCTCTGGCTGGCTCTCGTCGCCGAGGATCGAGAGGAACGGCCCGAGCGGATCGAGCCGCTGCCCAACCTCGACTGCCTCATCCGCCAGGGCGACAGCCTGTTCGAGCCGGTCGGCGGCCAGGTTCGGCTCCGGGCGCCCGATCCGGCGCTCGCCCGGGAGGTCGCGGCCCTGCGGCGGCGGCTGGTCACGGCCAGCGGCGCCCGCAAGCGTGAGCTGGTCCGCGCGCTCCGGTCGGCCGAGTGCCGCGCGGTCCGGGCCTCGCTCAACACGGCGGAGGCGGAGGCACGGAGCCGGGTGGCGGATTGTCTGGCGGCCGCGCGCAGCCCGGACCTCTTCGGCCGGCCCCACGGGGCCGACGCCCGGATCCGGCGCTGCCTCGCCGACGAGCGCGCCGAGCTGCGCGCGCTCCGCGCCGCGCGCCGGACGCTGACGCGCGAGGGAGAGGTGCCGTGGTTCCACTATCAGGGTCAGTTCGCCGACGTCTTCGCCGCCGGAGGCTTCGAGATCGTGGCGGGCAACCCGCCGTGGCTTCGCGCGGAGCAGGTGCCGCCGGAGCTGCGCCGGCGACTCCAGGGCCGCTACCGCTGGTGGCGCGGCGCGGGCCGCGGCTTCGGGCACCAGCCGGACCTGGCCGTCGCGTTCCTCGAGCGAGCGCTGGAGCTGGCCGCCCCCGGTGGCATCGTCGCGCTGCTGGTGCCCGCCAAGCTCGCCACCGCCGGATACGGTTCGGTGGCGCGGCACGGGCTCGCCGCCACGACCACCCTGACCCATGCCGCGAACCTCACCGGCCGACCCGATGCCGACTTCGACGCGACGGTGTATCCGATGGCGTTGATCGCCCGGAAGGCGCCGGCGCCGCCCGGACACCGGGTGGCCACCACGCTTCGGATGGCCGGCGAGTCGGTCCCGCCAGGGGACTCGGTTTCCGTCCCCCAGACGGCGCTGACCGGCGGCGGCCCGTGGATTCTCTCGGCCAAGGGCGCCGATGCGGTGGCGGCGAGACTCGCGCGGGAGCATCCGTCGGTGGCGGACCAGTTCACCTGCCAGCTCGGGGTCAAGACCGGAGCCAATCACCTGTTCCTGAACCCGCCGGCCACCGTCCCGCAGCGGCTGCTCCGGTGGGCCGTGCGCGGGCGCGATCTCCGGGCGTTTCGACCGCGTAGCCGCGTCCGCTTGCTGTGGACCCACGGGCCCGACGGCGCGCCCCTGTCGCGCCTGCCACCCGAAGCGGCCGCTCATTTCGCGCCGCACGAGGCCCGGCTTCGAGCCCGGGCGGATTTCGCCGGCGGACCACCGTGGATCCTGTTTCGCACCCGGGCGGCCACCGCGACGCATCGGGTGGTGTGGGCGGACCTGGCGCGCCAGCTGACGGCGTGCGCCCTCACCCGCCCCGGCGACCGCCGACGCATTCCGCTCAACACCTGCTACGTAGCGCCGACGGACTCGGCCCAGCAGGCGGAGCGTCTGGCCGCCTGGCTCAACGCCCGCTGGGTGCGGGCGCTCGCCCTGATCGGCGCGATGCCCGCGAATGGGGGCTTCCACCGCTTCTCGGCCGGGGTCGTCGCGGGCCTGCCGCTGCCCATCACGGTCCTGGCCGACCCCTCTCTCTCGGCCCTCGCGCTGGCGGGGCGGCGCGGCGAACCGGTACAGGAGGCACTGGATGAAATCGCGGCCGGGCATCTCGGACTGTCCCCGGGCGACCAGCGGACACTGGCCCGGCTGGTGGCCGCCGGTGCCGCGGATCGTCGCTGAATCGCTGCGAAGCGTCGCCGATCCGCTCCGGACCGGGCTCGTCGCCGGGCCGACGGCGAGCGGCGCCGAGGTGGCGCGGTCGCTGGCCGGGGACCTGGCGCCTGCGGAGGTGCCGGCCTGCCCGCCGGACTGGCTGCTGCCGGGACAGGTGCGCTCCGCGCGCCGCGCGCTGGCGGCGCTCGAGGGACTTGTGGCCGTCGGATCGACCGAGTGGCTCGGCGAGACCACTGTGCGGGTCACCCTCGCCGCGAGCTCTGACGCGAGCGTCGTCGTCCGCACGCTCGTGCTCGCCGGTATCGGCGTCGATCGCGTCGAGCCGGCTCGACACTCGCTCGAGGACCGGTTTCTCTCCCTCACCTCGTCACTCGGGGACTCGTGATGCGACGCCTGACTCGAGCTGCACTCCTGACGCTGCGCCGGCGGCGCGCCCTGATGGTGTGGGCGTCGATCCTGGCGATCGGCGTGCCGGTGCTGATCGAGGTCGTGATCTTCGCGATGCACACCAACGATCGCGCGAACCGTCCCGCGGGCGGGGCCGACACGTA
>JBBRGH010000521.1:0-2435 GCA_038240915.1 Gemmatimonadales bacterium
CGGTGGCTCGAGGACTATCTGCGCGGCCTCGACGCCACCGTGCTCCTGATCAGCCACGACCGGGCCTTTCTCCAGGCGGTGGTCGACCACGTGCTGCACCTCGAGGCAGGCACGGGGGTCGTCTACGCCGGCGACTACGAATCGTTCCTGCATCAGCGCGCCGAGCGCCGCCTGGCGCAGCGGCGGGCCTTCACCAAGCAGTCGCGCTCGCTCGCCGCCGAGGAGGATTTCATCCGGCGGAACATCGCCGGAACCAACAGCGCGCAGGCCAAGGGACGCCGCCGCCGGCTCGAGCGGGTCGATCGCCTGAGCCCGCCGCCCGGTGCGGACGGCGCGATGGCCCTCAGCCTCACGGCGGACGAGCGCGGCGGCGACCAGGTGCGGGTCGCCGAGGACGTGTCGGTCCGCGTGCCGGGGCGGACGCTGATCAGCGAGCTCGACGTCCGGCTCATGCGTGGGGAGGTGGTGGGGCTCGTCGGACCGAACGGGGCGGGGAAGTCGACGCTGCTCCGCGCGATCATGCGCGAACGGCCGGTCGACGCGGGCGAGCTCCGGATCCCGGACTCGGTGCGGATCGCCTACTACCGCCAGGACCTGGCACAGGTACCGGCCGAGGAGACGCTGTACGACATCATCGCCCACCTGCGCCCGCACTGGGGGCGCGGCCCCATTCAGGGCCACCTCGGCCGCTTCGGCTTCTCGGGCGACTCGGTGCTGCGGCGCGCGGCCACGCTTTCAGGCGGGGAGCGCGCTCGTGTGGCACTGGCGATGATGATGCTGTCGGGCGCCAACCTCCTGATCTTCGACGAGCCGACCAATCACCTTGACGTCGAATCGATCGAGGCGCTGGAGGACGCCATCGTCGACTACGACGGCACGGTGCTGCTGGTGAGCCACGACCGGGCACTGCTCCGGGCGCTCACGACCCGCGTCTGGATCCTGCACGATGGCCGGGTCACCGACTTCCCCGGCACCTTCGAGGAGTGGGAGACGGCGAGCCGGGAGCGGGCGCACGCGGCCGCGGTCGCGGCGTCCGAGGCGGAGTCGCTCCGGCGCGTGAAGGAGCGGAAGCAGACCCGCCGTCCGGAGGACGATCGCCAGCGCAAGCAGACCGCCCGGCGGACCGCTGAGCGAGCCGTCGCGGATACCGAGGCGGCGGTGAGCGAGTGGGAGGGACGGGTCGCGGCGCTTCGCGCGGAGCTCGAGGACCCGCACCTGTACCTGACCGCGGACGGCGGCCGGCGCGCCGCCGTGCTTGGCCGGGAAATGGAGACGGCGCGAGCGCAGCTGGACCAGGCCTTTGCTCGATGGGAGGCAGCGACCCGGGTGGCGGAGGCGTCGGGGTAGGTCCGACGCGTGAACGGCTCGGAACGATGCCTGTGGTCCAGGGCGGTTTGCAAGTGCCTACTTGCAGGATCAAGCGCCGCTCGCTATACTGGCCGGCCATGAACGTCCGCGACCAGCTGCTCGCCGCTGCTGCCCAGGTGTACGCCGAGGCCGGCTACCGTGGCGCCACCACGCGCCGCATCGCCCAGGTGGCCGGCGTCAACGAGATCACGCTCTTCCGGCACTTCGGGTCCAAGGAGGCGCTGCTCCTGGAGGCGATCGCCCGGGCCGGCGCCGAGATGGCCAGCGTGCCACTCCCCGACGTGCCGGCCGATCCCGAGCGGGAGCTGACCGACTGGGCGCGCGCGCAGCTCACCCACATGGTCGACCGGCGCTCCCTCATCCGCACCTCCATGGGCGAGATGGTGGAGCATCCCGACCTCATCTGCTCCATCGACAAGCCGCCCGTCCGCGCGGCCGCGGCATTGGCCGGCTACCTCGGCCGGCTGCGGGAGCGGGCCCTCGCCACTGCGCCGTTCGACGCGCAGGTGGCGGCGGCGATGCTCATGGGCACGCTCTTCGGCGACGCCATGGGGCGCGACATCATGCCGGAGCTCTTCGGGCGCGACACCGAGGCCTCGCTGCGCGAGTACGTGCGGCTGATGCTCCGGGCGGTCGGCGTGCACGTCGGGACACCGACGGTCTCCGCATGACCTCCATGGGCAGCCGGCATCGAGTCGCCCGCCGGCCAACGCTGCCGTCGCGGCCGGCTCCGGTCCCCACGGTGGCGTCGTCGCTGGCCGCCGACGCCCCGATGGCGTTCCGTCTGGTCCTCGCATCCGCGCTGGCGCTGCTCCTTGCCACGGGGCCGCTCGCCGCCCAGGTGCCCGACACGGCCGGGCACGCCCAGCGCCCGGATACAACGGTCCATGCCCATCTGTCCGACCCGGCCGCCCGCCAGCTCTCCCTCGACGAGGCGCTTGACCTCGCCGAGGTCGGCAGCGAGACCGTCGGTCTCGCCCGGGCGGAGGTGGATCGGGCCCAGGGCGACCGCCGCCGCGCCCGAAGCGGCTACTTCCCCCAGCTCACCGGCTCGGCCTCCTACCAGC
>JBBRGH010000522.1:0-2433 GCA_038240915.1 Gemmatimonadales bacterium
CGGGCGTCGTGCAACATTCCGGGAATTCAGGTGACGAGCAACACCTGCACATCCATCACGTTGGTGCCGGTCAGTCCCACCTTGAGCAGCGCTCCCGCCGCGTCCAGTGCCCGGTAGGCGTCGTGGGCCGCGAGATCCCGCGCGGGATCCCGCCCGGCCCGGACGATGGCGTCCCAGGTGCCGGCGTCCACGATCGCGCCCGCGGCATCGGTCGGGCCGTCGCGCCCGTCGGTCCCGGCGGCCAGCAGCACCAGGCCGGGTCGCGCGCCCCGGAGCGCGCCGGCCGCCGCCAGCGCCAGCTCCTGACACCGACCACCCAGGCCGGACGGGGCCTCGCCCAGGGTGACCGTCGTCTCCCCGCCCCAGATGCAGCAGCAGGCCGGCCCCGCTGGTTGCGGGATCCCCGACGGACCGCAACTTTGTAGCAGGAGTGCGGCGACACTCGCCCCGGTCGCCGACGCCTCCCCCGCGAGCGGCGTTCCCCCCACTACGGGGGCGAGGCCCAACGCTGCCGCCCGCCTGGCCGCAGCCTCGACGGCCAGCCGGTTACTGGCGATCAGCTCGATGGTCACCCGCGCGAAGGCCGCGTCACCGGGCTTTGGCGTTTCGGCCATTGTTCCCGCCTCCGTGGCCGTCACCAGACCCCGCGCGGAGGCCGGCATCCGGTCCCAGAGCGCCGCGCGCTCCAACAGGCCGCGGACCTCGCCGGCGGTGGCGACGTCGGGGACGCAGGGGCCGGATCCGATCGAGGGCAGGTCGTCGCCGATGACGTCGGAGACGACGAAGACCCGCACCGTGGCCGGCGCCAGCGCCCTGGCCAGCCGGCCGGCGCTCCAGCGGGAGAACCGCTTCCGGATCCGGTTCATGGCGGTGATGTCGAGGCCGGATCCGAGCAGCAGCCGGTAGAGCGCCGACAGCTCGCCCGGCGCGATGCCCTCGACCGGGGCGGCTAGCAGGCTGCTGGCCCCGCCCGAGAGCAGGACCCAGACCTCGTCGTCCGGACCGACCGCCGCCACCGCCCGGCCGAGCGCGGCGGCGGCCGCAAGCGAGCCCTGGCCCGGCTCGGGATGGTCGCCGGCCAGGAGCGGGAGCGTGGGGTGCGGGGAGGGCTGGAGCTCGGGCGCGACGATCACCCCCCCGGCCGGGGCGGTGCCCCAGGACGCGAGCATCTCCGTGGCGGCGCGGGCCATCGGGACGGCGGCTTTCCCGAGCGCCAGGATCCAGCGGCGCCGGCCGGTGTCCCGGTTCAGCCCCCGCAGCCGATCGGCGAGCGCTGGAGCTGGGTCAACTGCAGCTGTGGCAATGGAATAGAGTTCGGTCGCCAGGGCGCGGGCGCGGGCCGTCAGGGTGCCATCGGGGGGTGTGGGCGACACGATCTCCCGCCTTGTGAAAAAAAGCACAAAGTGGTATATATAGGGTCGGACGCATAAAAATTCAGCGGGCGCCGCGCCCTGCTAATGTAGTCAGATCCGGCGAAGGCGTCGTGCCTGCGCCCCGTCTCTTCTCCAGCCGAGAGGTCCGCGCATGGCCGGCCGCAACTTCCTCTTCGTTCCGGGTCCCACGAATACCCCCGACCGGATTCTCCGCGCCATGCACGTCGCGATGGAGGATCACCGGTCGTCGGACTTCCCCAAGCTCGCGACCCCGGTGCTGCAGGACCTCAAGAAGATCTTCAAGACGACCACCGGCCAGGCCTACATCTTCCCGGCCAGCGGCACCGGCGCCTGGGAGGCCTCGCTCTCCAATACCCTGAGCCCCGGCGACCGCGTCATCGCCGCCCGGTTCGGGCAGTTCAGCCACCTCTGGATCGACATGGCCCAGCGGCTCGGGCTGCGGGTCGACGTGCTCGACGCCGACTGGGGCGAGGGGGCCCCGATCGAGCGCTATCAGGAGGCCCTGGCCGCCGACAAGAATCACGAGATCAAGGCGGTCCTGTTCACCCATAACGAGACGGCCACGGGCGTCACCAGCGACGTGGCCGGGATGCGCCGGGCGCTCAACGACACCCGGCATCCCGCGCTCCTGATGGTGGACGGGGTGAGCTCGATCGGCAGCATCGACTTCCGGATGGACGAGTGGGGCGTGGACTGCGCCGTCACCGGCTCCCAGAAGGGGCTGATGCTGCCCGCCGGTCTCGGCATCGTGGCGGTGAGCCCCAAGGCCGCGGCGCTGTACGACTCCGCCAAGCTGCCGCGGGTGTTCTTCGACTTCGGCGACATGCAGAAAGCCAACGCCACCGGCTACTTCCCGTACACGCCGTCGCTGCCGCTCCTTTACGGCCTCCGCGAGTCGCTGGCCGTGATCTTCGAGGAGGGACTGGAGAACGTGCTGGCCCGGCACCATCGCCTCGCCGAGGGGACCCGGGCGGCGGTCAAGGCCTGGGGGCTCGAGCTCTGCGCCCGGCAGCCCAAGTGGTACTCCGACACCGTCAGC
>JBBRGH010000523.1:0-2433 GCA_038240915.1 Gemmatimonadales bacterium
CGGCACGTCTGCCTGAAGGCCGGCCGCGCCGGGCGAAAGATCGACGGTGCGTGACGGCACGCTGAGACGCACCGGCCGGGTGACCCTGGTGGCCAGAGCACGATCAAGGGCGATCGTCGCGTCGCGCGACGACATGCCGCCAATCGCGAAACCGTCGACCGTCACGTTGGCGGCCACGTGCCCGGCCAGGATGGTCGCCAGCCCGCCATACCCGGCAGCCAGCATGAGGATGCCGGCGGTCACGCTCAACAGCACCCGGCTGCGTCGCACCCGCCCAAGAAGAGCCCTCGTATCCATCACGCCAGGTCCCCGTACCGACCGCGGTAGTACACCAGCGCATCACCCGGTCGGGTGGTGCTGGTGACTGAGACCACCTCACCGACCACGATGCTGTGGTCGCCGGCCGGATGCACATCGGTGGTGCGGCACTCGAACGTGGCCAGGGCGCTGTTCAGCAGGGCGACCCCTGTGCGCGGACCGTGGTGGTGCGGGATGCGATCCAGCTGACCGTGCATGGGCCGCCCCCGGGTGGCGAGCCAGTCCGCAGCCGGCCGGTCGCCGACCGACATCACGCTGACCCCCCAGAACCCCGCCTCGAGCACGACATCATGGAACCGCGCATCACGTTCGATGCAGACGAGCAACAGCAACGGCTCCAGCGACACCGAGGTGATCGCGCTGGCGGTCATCGCGTAGTCGACATCAGCGGTGCGGGCCGTCAGCATCGTTACGCCGGTGGCGAAACGACCCATCGCCCGTCGAAAGCTGTCGATGTCCGGGGCATCGACGGCTGACAGGTTGCTGTCCGGGCTGTCCGGGCTGGCCGGGCTGGCCGGGTTGGCCGGGTTGGCCGGGCTGTCCGGGCTGTCCGGGCTGTCCGGGCTGTCCGGGCTCATCGGTCATCCCGGCAGCGGATCCGTGTGTGGGCGAACAACCCGCGGTTTCGCGCCGCGCCCGGCAGGCCCGTCACCAGCCGCCCGACGACCGGGTCGAACTGCGCAAAGCCCTCACGACCGCTCAGTCGGCTGGTGATGTGGTTGGACAGCGCGTAGTAGCCCGGATAGACGACGACCTGGGTGGCGTGTTCGGCCAGTGCCCTGCTTTGCATGTCGACCAATGTCGGCTCCTCGACCATGTGCGTCACGCTCTCGTCCGGCACGACTGACGGTGGGTACGGCTCATCCGGTTGCGGCACAATACAGTTCGGTCCAGCCGACACCACGTTCTCCCGTAGCCACCGGCGGTCCTGGGAGGCCCAGCTCGCCGGCGTGAGGATGCAGAAGGCGGCCGGCGCGGCCACCCCGCCGGCTTCGGCCTCGGCAGCCAGGGTCGACAGGGCTGACATGGTCACGCGATGGGTCTGGACATGGTCCGGGTGTCCGTATCCGCCGTGTTCGTCGTAGGTCACCACGACGTCCGGCCGCACCGCCCTGATGTGCGCGGCAACCATGGTCGCGGCCTGAACGGGGTCGGCTCGGACGAAGGCATCCGGGTGCTGAGCGCTCGGGGTGCCGGCCATCCCCGAGTCACGATACCGGGAGGCGACTGCCCGCTGTGGATCCTGCCCCAAGACGCAGTGCCGGACGCCCAGCACCGACATGGCGCCGCGAAGCTCTTCCTGACGCCAGGGCCCCAGGATGTCATCGCGAGCGGCGCTCAGATGAGCCAGTGCAGCCGGGATGACCTCGCCCTCTTCGCCCAGGGTGCAGGTAAGCAGGTGAACCTCGTGGTGGCTCGCCGCGTAGCCGGCCATCGTCAGTCCGGTGGTGAGTGTCTCGTCGTCGGGGTGGGCATGAACGAACAGCAGACGCGCTGGACGGGTCGGATCCGGGGACGGGAAGCCCCTCATCGAACGGACACCGTTGCCATGTCGACAGTGCCGAAGAGAGCAGGGTTGTCGATGTAGCCGGCGACCTCCGTGCCATGGACGAACACGGACTTCGAGTTGGTCAGCGCGATGGCTGTGACGTTGGCGGCGATCTCCTTGTCGAGGTCTCCCCACGCCTGCTCACGGCGGGTCGCATCCGGAATGATCGTGGCCGCATCGATCTTGGCGCTGAAGGCGGCGCTGGCGAAACGGCCGTAGTCCTGACCGGACGACTCCGCGCTGAGATTGAGCCTGCTGTCGAACAGGGACGGGATCACGCTCGAACCCGACGGCCACTCGGCCGACCCCACCGCCCACATCACGTCGTACCTGCGGCTGTTCGCAACGGCGGCGATGTTCGCGAAATAGTCCTTGTCGATGCCGACGAGGGTGACCGAGAACCCCGCGTCGTGCCACCCCTGCTGAAGCGCCGACATGGCGTTGTCCAGCGGAGGGCCCTTGCGGTAGGCCACCCTGATGTTGACCGGCAGAGTCAGCCCCGAGGCATGCAACAGGGTCCGCGCCCTGGCTGAGTCCCCACGGAGCGGGACGGCCAGAGGGTTGAA
>JBBRGH010000524.1:0-2431 GCA_038240915.1 Gemmatimonadales bacterium
AACGTCCTCGACCCCCACGTGATCGCCCTCGGCGGCGGCCTATCCAACCTCCCCGACCTGCCGGCGGCGGTCGCGGCGTTGCTGCCGCGGCACGTCTTCTCCGATACCGTGCTGACGCAGGTCGTGCTCAACCGGCACGGCGATTCGAGCGGGGTGCGGGGGGCGGCGTGGCTATGGCCCTAGGCCGCGCCTCGCGGGACGCCAGGGCGAGGTGGCGTGCCCGGATCCACTCCGGTACACTCCCCCCATGCGCACCACCCATCCCGAGCTCCACCGCACCGACCGCATCGGCTGGCTTCGCGCCGCCGTCCTCGGCGCCAACGACGGCATCGTCTCCACCGCCAGCCTCGTCCTCGGCGTTGCCTCGGCCGACGCCGGACGCCAGGGCGTGCTTGTGGCGGGGGTCGCCGGCCTCGTCGCCGGGGCCATGTCCATGGCCGCCGGCGAGTATGTCTCGGTCAGCTCCCAGTCCGACACCGAACGCGCCGACCTCGCCCGCGAGCGCGGCGAGCTGGCCGCGAGCCCCGCCGCCGAGCGGGAGGAGCTGGCCGGCATCTACGTGCAGCGCGGGCTCACCCCGGCGCTCGCCGCCGAGGTGGCGACGCAGCTGATGGCCCGCGACGCGCTGGGCACGCACGCTCGGGACGAGCTGGGCATTTCGAGTGTAGTCCACGCCCGGCCGGTGCAGGCCGCCCTGGCCTCGGCGCTCAGCTTCGCGGTCGGCGCCGCGGTGCCGCTAGGCGTCTGCGCCCTGAGCTCGGCCGGTTCCCTGGTGCCGCTGGTGGCCGCGTCCTCGCTCGCCTGCCTGGCCGCGCTGGGCGGGCTTGCCGCCCGGACCGGCGGGGCGCCGGCCTGGGCAGGCGCGTTCCGGGTGGTCTTCTGGGGCGCGCTCGCGATGGCCATCACCGCCGGCATCGGGGCGCTGTTCGGAACGGTCGCCGCCTGAGCCCGCCGGCCGGCTTCGACATCTACCTCCCGCAATGGCTCGCCCGTCACAACAAGACCATCTTCGGCGGGCTGTATCTGTCGGGGATCGCCTTCACGCTGCTGCCCTGGAGCCGGGCCCGCTGAAGCTCGCGCTGATCCTGGCATCGGTGCTGCTGGCCGTCGGGGCGCTCGCCGTGGCGTTCGGCGCGTTCCGCTGGAGCGCCGGCACCCGCGCCCTGCGCGCCCGTCTTGAAGCCGCCCGCATCCCCATTCGGCCCGACCGGGTGGACTTCCGCGAGCTCGAGAGCCTGCCCGCGCCGGTGCAACGGTACCTCCGCGCCGCGCTCACCGACGGCGGTCCGATGGTCGCCGCCGTGCACGTCCGCCACAGCGGCACCTTCGACATGGGCGAGGGGACGGCTCGCTGGTGCCGCTTCACCTCCGACCAGCGGGTGATCACGCGGCGGCCCGGGTTCGACTGGGATGCCCGAATCGCACTGCTGCCCGGCCTCACCGTCCGGGTGCATGACGACTACGTCGCCGGCGAGGGACTGCTTCGCGCGGCGGTGCTCGGGCTCGTTCCCGTGGCCGACCTGCACGGGACCCGTGAGATGGCCGAAGGCGAGTTGCTCCGCTTTTTGGCCGAGGCGGCGTGGTATCCGACGGCGCTGCTGCCGAGCCAGGGTGTTCGGTGGGAAGCGGTGGATGGCCGCTCCGCCCGCGTCACCCTGGCCGACGGCGCCATCGCCGTCAGCCTCGTCGTCCGCTTCGACGACGACGGGTTGATCGAGACGGTGTCGGCGGCGGCACGGGGCCGCACTGTCGGCGGCCGCACCGTGCCGACGCCGTGGCTGGGTCGGTTCTGGAATTACGAGACACGGGACGGGATGCGGGTGCCGCTCGACGGGGAAGTCGCCTGGGTGCTGCCCGAGGGCCCCAGGCCGTACTGGCGGGGCCACGTCGTCGCGCTGGCGCACGAGTTCGCGACCGCGCTTCCCGCCGAGCCCCGATGACCCGCTACGGTGCCGGTCGGATCCGCTTCTGGGATGGCGGCAGTCTCTGGATCGGCCGCGCCAGCGAGGTGAACGCGGTCCATGCCCACCACGCGGGCGAACTGCAGTTCTATGCACGTGACGCACACCCCAGTCGTGGGTAGAGGCAGCCCACCGACGGCGCCGGGGGCGACCGCTACTTTTAGATCACTATGCGCCCTCTCATCTGCGTCGCCCTGTCCCGATCCACCCTGGCCGGCTTGATCGGCTTCGCCCTCGCCGCCTGCGCCGGCTCCGCGGGGCCCGCCCCTTCTCCCAAGCGGGCCGCGCTCGAGCGCCCGTCCGCATCGGCGGCGGCCGACGCCCTGGGCGACCACTACGCCGCGCTCCAGCGGGTCGCCGACTCGGTGTTCGCCGCCCAGTCGCCCGAGGACGCCACGCCGAGCGAGCTGGCCCAGGTCACTGCCCGGAACATGGCCGGCCGGATCCGGGCTATCTCCGGCGACTACGGC
>JBBRGH010000525.1:0-2426 GCA_038240915.1 Gemmatimonadales bacterium
CACGACGGCTCGCCACCGCTCGCCCGCGATCACCCCCACATGTCGCGGGCGCCAGCCGCACTCTTCTGCTACGACATGCCAGCGGTGCAGGTGGAAGCCCCGCCGCGCGAGCCGGTTCCACTCGCCGGGCGGAATGGCGCCCGCGCCGTCGAGGGAGGTGACGGTCGCGCCCGCGGGCGCGGCGGCCGTGATCATCGGACCTGCCGGCGGCGAAGCGGGGTCACTCCGCCCCCACGCTGGCCGGCTGACCCATCGGCCGCCCGGGCGCGACCAGGGGCTCGAGGCCCAGCAAGGTCCGCGCGTCCGCGGGCGTGGCGAAGGTGCGGCCGAAGGTCTCGCTCAGGAGCTTGAGCCGCGCGACCAGGGCCGCGTTGGTGGCCAGTTCGGTCCGCTCGAAGTCGAGGTAGATGTTGTCCTCGAGCCCGACCCGGCAGTGGCCGCCCATCGCCAGCGCCAGCGTGTTCATGGGGAGCTGATAGAGGCCGATGCCGGCCGCGGACCAGTGGGCGCCTGGCGGCAGGTCCACCAGCATGCCCGACAGGTGGCGGGCGGTGGCGGGCACCGAGTAGCGCGAGCCGAGCAGCAGGTTGAAGTAGAACGGCGGCCGCAGGACGCTTTTGCCGATCAGCATGTTGGCGGCCGCGATCATGCCGAAGTCGAAGCACTCGAGCTCGGGCTTGATGCCCCGCTCGGCCATCCGGGTGGCCAGGCGGACCACCATGTCCGGGCTGTTCTGGCTGGTACCGGTCGGGAAGTCGAGCGACGTCATGGTGAGGCTGGCCAGGTCGGGCCGGGCCGCTCCAGTCAGCTCGAGCACCTCGCTCCGGCGCTCGAATTCCGGAAAGGTGCGGCCGCTGCAGCTGACGCAGACGACGGCGTCGGGGAAGTGGCCCCGGATGCCGAGGATCATCGTTTCGTAGAGCTGGCCCCGGTACGTCGGCGTGCCATCCCGCTCGCGGGCGTGCAGGTGGACGATGGCGACGCCGAGCTCGAGCGCGCGGCACGCGTCGTCGACGACCTCGGCCGGACTGACCGGGACGTGCGGGGTCATCGCCTTGGTGGGAATCATCCCGGTGGGGCAGAAGTTCACCACCACGCGCGGATAGGGCGTGTAGGGATGCGGCAGCGCCGTCGCGGGAGCGCCGTCGGCCGGGAGTCGGGCATGGCGGATCATGAGGGTCCTCGTTCGGATGACGGGCGGTCCAGTGGCTCGACCGGGCGCAGCTTGGCGCGCGGGCCGCGGGGAAGGCGCTCGACGAACTCCACGTCCACGTCCAGGCTGGGCTCGACGTCGCGGCGCAGCGCGGCGCGGATCCCGTGATCCATCACCGTCCGGTCGGCGGAAGCGGTGGGAACCGCGCGCACCCGAAGCCTCGAGCGCTCGGTCTGGCTCACCTGGAACTGGAGCAGGCCGTCGATCTGCTCGATGGCGGTCGTCAGCAGGTAGGGGGACACCCGGCGCCCGGCGGCCAGCTCGAGGATGTCGGCATCACGGCCGCTCACCACTCCGAGCAGCGGGAGGCGCACACCGCAAGGACAGCGATCGGGCCGGAGGTGGCCGCGGTCGCCGGTGCGATAGCGCAGGAGCGGCATCGCCCGGTTCACCAGGACCGTCACGGCCAGCTCGCCCTCCTCACCCGGTGGCAGCACCGCGCCGTCGGGCCCCAGCACCTCCACGTGCAGCACGTCGGCGTTGATGTGCCGGCCACCCGAGCGGCACTCCCAGGCGATCTCCTTGGTCTCCGAACTACCGTAGATGTCGAGCACCGGGGCGCCGTATGCATCGGCCAGCGCCGCCCGGGTGCGGGGGTGCAGCACCTCTCCGCTGGTGAAGACGAGGCGAACCGGCGGCCGGCGCCTCTCGGCGGCCAGCACCCGACCGGCCTCGAGCAGGGCGGACGGGAGACCGTACACCGCCGACGGCCGGTGCCGCGCCAGCTTCTCCGCGATCACCTCGGCGGGCTGCAGGACGCTGATCCGCCGGAGCGGCCCTGCCAGCTCCACCGCGCTCCGCCCCTCGTGCATCACGGGAAAGGCGTCGAGGACCGCCACCCGGGCTCCCGGTGGGACGCCGCAGGCCGTACGGGCGCGCAGCTTGACCAGAAACTTGAGCAGCAGCCACGCAGGCGGATCGAAGTAGACCCGGAACGGCTCGCCGGTCGAGCCGGAGGAGCGGGACGAAGGCCACCAGGGCCGCACCCATCCGTCGCGGACCGCGCCGAGCCCGGCGAGCCGCAGGTCTCGCTTGCCGACCGGCGGCAGCCGGCACAGGATCTCGGCGGCATCGGCGGACTGCGGCCGATCGGGAAAAACGCCTGCCTGGCGCATCCGGTCGGCCCAGAACCCGGTCCGCGCCGCGTCGGACAGGATCCGCCCCAGCCGCCGCTCGACCGTGGCGGCCAGGTCGTCCTCGGATCGGGGGAGGG
>JBBRGH010000526.1:0-2422 GCA_038240915.1 Gemmatimonadales bacterium
GGTACGGCACGTAGCCCCTGAAGGTCGCGCAAGGTCTGCGCCGTACGCCTGGGCCTAGCATGCGCGCATGCCTGACGATGACGGTGTTGCACCGGCCGTGCCGCTCGCGACATGGAACGTTCCGGGGGCAGGGCCCCGGCATTGTTGATCTAGCCGTTATCTGAGGAGCGGCAGGACTCGGTTGGGGTGACGTCCGAGGTGTCGGCTGGCGGCGGCGATGTTGGTGGCGCCGGCGAGCCGGTGCAGGCTGATGGCCAGGTTTCGGAGCGTCGCCATGACGGCAGGTCCGTTGCCGGTGCGGATCTGGGAGAGGTCTTCGGTGAAGGTCACGTCCCGGATCCAGTGCAGCCGGTTCTCGATGCCCCAGTGCGCCCGCAGCGCGTCGGCGAACTCGGCCGGGCTGGCTTGGCGGGTGGTCAGGTCGGTGACCGCGTAGACCGTCTCGGTGTGCCAGAGCCGGTCGGTCCGTCGGGTGCGCCGGGTGATCTGTAGTGCGGTCCGGGCGTGCGGGAAGCCGATCCTGGCGGCGATCTCGGTCAACTTGACTGTGCGGGATTCGGCGCGGCCGTGCCCGGTGTCGCTGGTCCGGTCAGCGACCGGCACCTGCGCCCACGGCAGGTCTCGCAGCTGTGCCAGCAGGCTGGGCTGGTTGGACTTGACAGTGAGCAGGAAGTGCGCGCCGCGCCCAGTCAGGTATTCGACGTGACCGCGTTGAGTGTGCAGCGCGTCCGCGGTCACCAACGCCCCGGCGAGTTCGATCCGGTCCAGCAACGGACCGAAAGCGCTGATCTCGTTGGTCTTTCCGTCGACCACGCTCTGGCCGAGGACCACCCCGCGGGCGGTGTCGAACGCCGCGAGCAGGTGCACCGCCCGGCCGCCGGCGGACCTGGCGCCCCGGGCGGTCTTACCGTCCACCGCGATCACCCGCCGGCCGGCCGGCGGTGGGGTACGGGCGGCCAGCCAGGCGCTCACCACCCGATCCAGCTGCCCGGCGTCCACCCGTTGCAGCAGCCGGCGGATGGTGGACTCGCACGGCGCCCGCCGGTCCAACCCCAGCCGGCGCCGCACCGTCGGCGTCAGGTCCTGCGCCCACTCCGCGACCGCGAAGTAGGACCGCGCGCCGGCCAGCACCGCGCACACCGCGATCCCCATCACCGACAGGCAGCCATGGCGCACCCCGCGGCGCGACCGGGGATCCGTCACCGCCGCCAGGACCACGAGCAGGTCCGCGGGGACGTCAGCCAGCTCCCCGCACGGGACGCGACTATGGCCAACAGCGGCAGGGATCAGCGAAGATACAGACCCGGACACGGCACCCGCTTCGGTAGATCTTGAGGGCGTAGGAACCGTCATGATCGCCAGCGGGGGCCGTGTCCCGCCGCTTCTACACCCTTACCGGCGTGTCACCCCGCGACACGCCCAAGATCGCGACTTTGCCGGAGCCCTGCCGAACGGTGTGCACGTTTTCAGCACGAGCATTTGACCGGCCGGAGCATAAGCAACAGACATTGGTCATTGGGGGAGCGCAAGGCATCTCTTGGTGCGAAAGACTCCCGGATTCCACTCGATGCTGAAGCCATTGCCAGGGAGTACGGTGCACCCGCCCCGGGGGCCGTGCTCGACAAGCGCTGTTTGAAGCAGACACGTTGTCTGGATTGACGACTGTGCAAGAGACCGTAACCTATCTCAGGCGTGGAGGTAGTGTTCCTCTCGGGGCTTCTCAAACAGGCATCAGAATCGACTGTGGGTGAGATGTTTCCAGAGGGCGATGCGAGCCGTTCTCGCGTCTCAGAAAAGTCTCACGCAATGTTATAATTGGTCCTGTCGACGTCCTTTGTGAAATGGAATGGGAGGCGCCATAAACTGTTTAGCAAAGCAGGCCAAGAAGAATGGCGGCCTCGGATACATCCGCATCTTAACCGGACAGTCCGACGCTTGACCAGCAGCGTGAGGCCCTGTTCGCAGCCGGCATCGAGCCGAGCCGCAACTACGAGGACACGATCTCCGGCTTTCGGTCCAAGCGGCCAGGTCTCGACGCTACGCCGCCTACGATCGGCAGGGCGACGCCGTGACTGTGCTGCGGCTCGACCGGCTCGGCCGCAACCTACCGATGATCTTTAAGACGACTAAGGACCTGGAGCAGCGCGGCATCGTCCGCCCGCTTACCGAGTCCATCGACATGAGCACTGTGGCTGGCAGGCGCATGGTCAGCATTCTGGCCAGCTTCGCCCAGCACGAGCGTGACTCCTCCGCGAGCGGCCGTCCGAAGCCCGGGGTCCGTCGAGGCCAAGGGGGGTCGCCGGGGACGACCGCCGGCGCCAACCGAGCCCGGACGGGGCGGTGACGGCACGGGCATGCGTGAGGCCGACGTAGACGTCGCTACGGTCGCCGCTACCCTCAGTATCAGCAGGGCCACGGTCTA
>JBBRGH010000527.1:0-2420 GCA_038240915.1 Gemmatimonadales bacterium
GCACCAGCTCCGCGGTCAGCCTGCCCGAGCCGCCGCCGGTGAGGATGCCCTCGCTGCCATGGCCGGCGCACACGAACGTGCGCTCGTCCAGCCGGCCGATGTAGGGGCGGCCGTCCTCGGAGAACGGGCGCAGACCCGTCCAGGTCGTGCCGACCTCGCGTCCGGCGAGTGCCGGGACGAGGCGGCATGCCCGGGCGGCGTTCTCGCGCAGGGCGGCCGTGCTCTCGGGCCCCTCGTGCAAGGCGGCCGACCGCGATGCGCCGACGCTCACCGAGCCGTCCCGGTTCTGGTGCACGCCGAGCGCGTGAGCGGAGTCGGCGCCGGCCTCGGCCACACCGGGCGCTGCCAGCCGCTCGAGGCTGATCGCACAAGCGGGTCGGGGGTCGGGGGTGGGCTCGTAGCCCGCCTCGTGAACGGCATGGCGGAGCACCGGCGGACCCGGCACGAGCAGCGCCAGCCATCCGCGCACCGGCCGCACGGGAACGTCGGCTCCCACGGCATGCCCCAGGCGGCGCGACCACGATCCTGCCGCCAGCACGACGGCATCGGCGGCCATCGCCCCGGCGTCGGTCACCACCCCGCCCACGCCGATCCGCTTCACCTCGACGTGTGTCCGGATGATCGCCCCGGCCGCCGCCGCCGCTTCGGCAGCCGACGCGGCCAGCGCACCCGGGTCGGTGCGCCTGCCCTCCGCGATCAGGAGCCCGCCGGCGACGCCCTCCGCCAGCGCCGGCTCGGCAGCCGCGACGCCCGCGGCATCGAGCCGCTCTCCGGCCACCGGCGCGTGCTCGAGCGCGGCCAACTGGCCCTCGTGTGTCGCCAGGAGGAGCGTTCCGATCGGCTCCCGGTCGAAGCAGAAGTCGGCGCCGTGCACGCCGGCGAGGCGTGTGTAGACGGCGATGCTCTCGCGCCACAAGGGCACCAGTTCGGCGTGGTCGGGCGGGAGCACGAGGCCCTGGCTGCGACCGGTCGCCCCCGATGCGATCGCGCCGCGCTCGAGCAGGGTCACGCTCGCTCCGGATTCGGCCAGATGCCAGGCGGTCATGGTCCCGACCACACCGCCGCCGATCACGATCACGTCCGGCACGAGGCGGGAGCCTACAGTCCGGCCCGGTTTCGGCCGATAAGCGAGACATGGAAACGGTACTTCCGCTGGCAGGTGCTGGGTTTGCGCTGGGCTGGCCGATCGAGTGGCTCATCCAGCGCTTCCCGAAGGGCGAGGGCACCGCGCCGTCGGCCCGCCGCCGCTGGTACGTCGCCGCCGCCACCGCCGCCCTGTTCGCGGTCATCGCACTCCGGATCGGCCTGCATCCCCGCCTCGCGCCGGCCCTGCTCCTGACCGCCCTCATCGTCCCCGCCTCGGTCATCGACCTGCGCCTGCGCATCATCCCCGACGCGATCAACCTGCCCGGAGCGGTGCTGGTGTTTCTGGCCGCCGTCGCCGCGCAGCCCGACCGCTGGCTCGAGCTCCTCTTGGGGGGCGCCGCCGCGACCCTCTTTCTCGGAGTCGCCTGGCTGATATTTCCCGCAGGAATGGGGCTCGGAGACGTGAAGATGGTGCTGATGATCGGACTCGCTCTGGGCAAGTACGTCGGCGTCGCGATGTTCGCCGCATTCGCGCTCTCCACCGTGTTTTCGATGGGGCTGCTGGTCGCGAAGGGCTTCGGCGCTCGCAAGGCGACCTTCCCGTTCGGCCCGTTCCTGGCGCTGGGCGCCATGGTCGCAATCCTGTGGGGCCCGCAGCTCTGGGCCGCGTGGTACATCGGCTGATGGGCTCGGGGCGCGGCATCACGGTGATCGTCCTCGGCTGCCTCGGCGCGGCGGTCGTCTACTCGCTGATGATGGCCTTCGGCGATCCCAAGCTCGAGCTCGAAGTGTGCGCCGCCTGGCTGCCGCTGTACCTGGGTGCCTACGTGCTCGGCTTCGCCGGCCCGGCCCCCGCCGCCATCCCCGCCGACTGATCTCCGACCGCCGGATGTGAACGGTCGCCGTGCTGGCTGACCGGTAGGCTGCGTGGCCTCATGGAGCTCACCTACGTCACCGCGGGGGAGTCGCACGGACCGGGGCTCACGGTCGTCATCTCGGGTGTTCCGGCCGGCCTCGAGCTCGACCACGAGCTGATCCGCGCCGATCTCGCCCGCCGGCAGGCCGGGTACGGACGCAGCCCGCGGCAGAAGCTCGAGCAGGACGACGTCGAGCCGCGCGGCGGCCTGCGCCACGGGCGCACGCTGGGCAGCCCGCTGGCCTTCTTCATCGAGAACCGCGACCACCGCAACTGGACCGCACCCATGAGCCCGTGGCCGGTCGACCCGCAGGAGCTGGAGGGGTACGGCTGGCGCGGTCAGCCGGTGACCCTGCCGCGGCCCGGCCACGCCGACCTCGCCGGCGTCCTCAAGTACGGCCATGACGACGTGCGCAAC
>JBBRGH010000528.1:0-2415 GCA_038240915.1 Gemmatimonadales bacterium
GTGGTTTTTTCTCGCGGGTCGAAGAGTCCCCACCCCGCCCTCCCCCGGCGTACCGGGGGAGAGGGAAGAGGCCTATTCCGAGAGCCCCGTGATGACGCCGTGGGCGTTTTCGTTGCGCAGCTCGAGGGTGTATTCGCCGATGAGCTGGCCGGAATCCTTGTCGCCCGTGCTGGCCAGGGGCTTGTAGTGGAAACTGCGCCCCGCAAGCGGCATCACCTCGATGCGCGTCGAGTCGAGCAGGAGCACCGAGCCGGCGGGCACCCAGCGGGTGAGCAGGATGCGGCAGAGGCCAAAGTCGCTCTCGTAGACACTCACCAGGTCCTTGAAGATTTCCCCATCGGGGGTGAAGCGGCGATTGGTGGAAACGAACTGGTTGATGGCTCGCTTCTGCCCCGCGCCGACGACGATCAGGTCGACCTGCGCGCTGCTGCTCTTCCAGATGGCGCGGAGGGCGGCGTTGAGCTGGACCTCGGAGAGGGCGGTGCCGGCGGGGAAGCCGCCCTGGCCGGGCGCGAAGCGGTGCGTGGTGATGAAGGAAAGAATGCCCCGCATGGTGCGGCGGGCGGTCATGCCGCCTTGTGGCTCGGCGGCGGCGGACCGGCCGTTGATGACGGAGTTCTCCAGGTCGCGGAGAAGCTCGCGGGTGCGCTGCTGCTTCTGGTAGTCCATCTCGTCGGCCAGCCCGAGCTGCCGGACCGCCAGCTCCGACCCGCTGACCTCGACGGTGGCGGAGAAGATCTGGGTGTAGTTGGCCTTGCGGACGCGGCTGGTGAATCGAGCGGCCGAGGCATCGTCGCCTTCGAGAGCGGCGTTGCCGAGAATCTCGACCACCTGGCCGACCGCCAGCGCCGCGGGCGTGGTGGCGCCGTAACCGCGCTCGACCTGGAGGGTATTTGCGCCGGGCAGGGCGCTAACGAGCATCACTTCGTCGGAGCCGCGGACGCGGAGCTGGTCGCCGACGCGAAATCGGGCGGCGTCGGTGACGACAAACGAATCGATGACCTCGGGATCGGTCAGGGTTTGCGGGGTCAGCGTGTCGGTGTTGGGCAGGAGGGCATCCTCGAGCCACTCGTGAACGGTGGAGCGGGCGGCGCGGGCCGGGTCGCCCAGGGCGTCGAGCAGCGGCGTGTCAAAGGGTGAGTTGATTCCCACCAGGTCGCTGACATCTTCGGCGATTTCGGGCAGGGCGCTGCCGGCGGTGTACGTTGCTTTTCCTGAGAATGGCATGATCGGTTCTCCTTGTGCTGGGTGGTTTTCTTCGGGGGTGTTTATTTAATGGCGTCGGCGCATCCCCCCTGTGCGCCGACGCCGTGAACGGTGGCGCCTACCGCACAGCGCGGCGCAGGCGGAGGTACTCGAGCATGACGCGGCGATTGCGGGTGCGGACGAGTTCGCGGAGCAGATCGTGCAGCCGGGAGCGCGGGTCGTCGGACTGCCGGGCGGGCTGCGCGGCGGGCGGGGGCGATTGCGCGGGCGGCATCGCAACCGCGTCGGCCGAGCCGGCGTCTCCGGTGATGACGATGGCAGTGGGTTCGGACATGGGATCCTCCGGTTAGATGAACGGTTTTGTCGACAGTGGTGGGCGGTGCCCACCCTACGTTTCTGCGGGGGCGGACAATGCCCGCCCCGGCGATTCAGATTGCGTCTTCAGTTGGGGGGGCGACGGCCGATCGGGCTGGATGCTCCGAATTGGACGGCTCGGGGCTGGCCTGGTAGCCGATCTCTCTCAACACGATCTCCCTGGGCACGCCGAGGTTGGCTTTCATCTGGGCCTCCTGGAGTTTTTCGAGGTCGTTCTCCGGGAGCGGGCTTTGCCAATGGATTTCGATGCCGCGCTCGTCGGACGTGGTGGGAAAGAGGCCGGCCCGGTCGAGCCAGCCGAGTGCCAGGCCGGCCAGTCGTTGCAGGCCCAGCCCGTGCGTGGTGCGTTTCTTCTCGGTCTTGGAGAGAAGCGCCAGCAGCGTGATCCGCAGGGCCGCAGCGCTGGTGAGCCGGCCGACGCGCCCCTTGATGGCGCCGGCGGCGACGGGCGTGACCGAGCTGATCTTGTCGATCGCCTCGCGCATATCCTGGAGATGGGCGATCTCCGAGGGGCAGTCGGCGTCGCCGCCGAACTCGATGATGTCGGCAGCGGGGTCCTGCGTCGTCCACATCCGCCCCGGCGCGATGGGCATCTTGTCGAACTCGGTGACGCCCTTGCCCAGGTACATGCGGAAGCTCTGCAGCGTGATCCGGCTGGCGCGGTCGCTGAGCCGCGTGTTCAGCTCATCCTGCAGCGGGATCAGCGTCTCCACCTCGCTCGTGCCGGCGTATTCGAACGGCATCGACGTGTTCTGGATGTGAACCAGCGGCACCTGCCCCAGTGAGTTCGTCCCCTCGGCCACGATCGTCTGGTCCTCGTAGCGCTGCCAGCGC
>JBBRGH010000529.1:0-2413 GCA_038240915.1 Gemmatimonadales bacterium
TCGCCCCGGATCTCCCAGATGCCGTGGTCGGGCTGGTCCCACCGCCGGGCCGCGGCGTCGGCCACGTCGCCCAGGAACCCCGAGACCTCGGCGCCCAGCACGCCGAGGTGCTCGCGCAGGAGGTAGACCGCGCTGAGCAGCTCGCCGTAGACGTCGAGCTGGCGCTGGTCCCACGCCCCGTTGCCGATCCGCACCGGCCGGCTGTCGCGCCAGCCCTCGAGGTGCGGCAGGTCGCGCTCGGTCAGCTCGCGCTCGCCGGTCACGCCGAACATGATCTGCAGGTGGCCATCCTGGCGGAGCTGGGGCAGGGCGGCCGCGGCCAGGAACTCGAGGAAGCGGTGGGCCTCGTCGGGACAGGCCGCGACCCAGAGGGCCTCGAGCGTCAGGCTGGCGTCACGGATCCAGGTGTAGCGATAGTCCCAGTTGCGGCCGCCGCCCACGGTCTCGGGGAGCGAGGTGGTGGCGGCGGCCACGATCGCGCCGGTGGGCTGGTAGGTGAGTCCCTGCAGCACCCGGCCGCTGTGGTGGACCAGCGCGCGCCAGGGGCCGTCGTAGCGCTGGTGCAGGTCGGACCAGCTCCGCCAGGCGGCGACGGTTTCCGCCAGGCGCTCGGCGATCTCCTCGGGCGACCAGCAGTCGGCCGGCGCGTCGGGGTGGAACTGCAACGCAAAGGCGCGCCACTCGCCGGCGGACAGCGTCACCCGCGCGCGGGCGACACCGTCCGCGACGCCGTGCCCGTCGCCGCTCAGCTCGAACGGGACCGCCGACGAGAGCTGCAGCGTCGGCCCGTCGCCGGTCCGAAGACCCCCGTCCACGGGGCGGAAGGCCGCCCGAACGGTGCCGTACTCCGGCCGGAGCGCCAGCTCGATCGCCAGCTCGACCGTGCCCTCGGTGCACTCGGCCCGGCGGAGCAGCGCGTGCGGCGAGCGGGCACCCAGCTCGTGGCCGCGCTCGTTGGGGCCCACCGCCAGCGCGTCGGTCAGCACCAGGCGGCCGGCGGCGGTCTGGTACTCGGTCTCGAGCACCAGGGTGCCCTCGAGATAGCGCCGGCGGATGACGGGGGTGCCGGCGACGGCAACCGACCAGTGCCCGGCCCGCTGGTCCAGCAGCCGGCCGCACACCGAGGGCGAGTCAAACCGGGGAAAGCAGAGCCAGTCGACCGAGCCGGACCGGTGGACCAGCGCGGCCGAGTGGCAGTCGGACAGCAGGGCGTGCTCGGCGATCGGATGGCGGCTCATGGCATGTGCCCGCTCATCGCGCGGCGTCCGCCGTCACGGTCGGCGCCACCAGCTCCAGTTGCCTCAGCTCGGCCACGGCCCGGCCGTCGGTCTGGTCGGTGTCCTGCATCAGGCCGATGGCGGTGATCGCCGGCGGCTCGCGCTGCCAGAACCGGCGATAGTCGGCCCCGGGATCGACCGCGTGCTCGCGCCAGACGCCCCGCTCGCCGGCCCCATCCACCCGCACGATGTGGAGCCGACCGCTCACGTGGCTCCGCGCCGCGTACCCCTCGGGCTCGGCGTTCCCGAAGCTGTAGAAGATGATCCGGCCGGACCCGCCGAACAGCTTGCCGGGATTCCCGAACACCACGTAGACCCGGATCGGCGAGTCGTCCGCCTCGCGGCCCTGCAGGTCGGCCGTCGCCGGCGCCTCGAGCACCCGCCACGACCAACGCACCACGCTGCCCGGCGCGATCCGCTCGCGGCGCAGGTCGCGGTAGAACCACGCCGCCTGGCCCATCCCCGAGATTCGGACCACCCGGTCGGGCCCGGCCGAGTCGACTTCGAAGGCCGGCGCGGTTTGTCCCTTGACCGGGCGGATCTGCCAGCCCGGCGGCGCGCCGGGGCCGATCGCCGCCTGCTCGAGCCGCAGCAGATCTCCCGGGCCAGTCCAGAGCAGCAGCCCCGCCACCCAGATCACTCGCAGCACATCCACCTCCTCAGGTGGGGCCCGGATCAGCTCCGGGCCCTTGACCGAGCGGAACGCCGCCAGCGGGCGGGTAGTTTCCTCAGCCGCCGCCGGCGGCCTGGGCGACCTGGTCGTCAGTCCGCGCTGCCGCAGGGGTACACCGACACCGCCTCGGCTGAGAGCGTGAGCCGCACGTCCGTCCCCGGGGCCACGTGACGCTCGCCGTCGAGCGCGGCCTCCAGCCGGAGCGGCCCCAGCGCGACGATGGCGGTGGCCTGCTGGACCCGGTGGCGCACCTCGACCACGCGCCCGGCCAGCGGGCCCTCCGCGGCCAGCCGGATCGCGCCACTCGCGAACACCGCGATCCCGGGCCCCGGTGCCAGCGCCTGGCGGAGGGGCAGGGGGCCGAGCGCCGAGGCGAAGGTCCGATCGCCCGTGATTGTACCCGGCACCTCGTTGGCCAGCCCGAGGAAGCGGGCCACCGCCAGGGTCGCGGGCCGGGAGAACA
>JBBRGH010000530.1:0-2412 GCA_038240915.1 Gemmatimonadales bacterium
CCCAGGTGGGGGCTCAGGGCGTCCACCAGCCGAAGGCCGATGTCCGGATGAATCGCGCGATAGACGGCGGCCGTGATCGGGTGGTTGATCGCGCGGTGGAGCAGGGTGGCCCGCCATCGCGGCTCCGAGAGACCATCCCCATGGATCGCGGCCACGCGGCGGCTGCCGAGCGTGAACTCCGCCCGCTGCGGCTCGAAGCGGATCCCGACCTCGCGCTCCCAGAAATCACCGCCCCACCGGTCGTGGTTCCCGCCGATCATGACGATGGGAAGCTGGCGGCGAATGCGCTCGAGGGCGGCCAGGACCCGGAAGCCGCGCCGGGGAATGACGCGACCGTAGGAGAACCAGAAATCGAACAGGTCCCCGTTGACCAGCAGGCAGTCGCCGAGGTCGGGCACCGCCTCCAGGAACGACAGCAGCGCCGCCTCGACCCCCGGGGGCGACACGCCGAGATGGGCGTCGGAGACGACGACGAGCGTATGGCCCAGCACGGCGCCAAAGATGAGGCGCTCCGACCGCTGGGGCAACCGCGATCCCGATGTGAGCGCGCCGCGCCGCCGAGCGTCACCAACCCCGAGAGGCCGGCATGACGGGCCCGCCCGTGACGGAAACCCTGGTGCGGGTGAACTACTCCGAGACCGACCAGATGGGGGTTGCCTATCACGGCCAGTACCTGGTCTGGCTCGACGTCGCCCGGACCGAGCACCTGCGGGCCTGCGGGGCGAGCTACCGGGAGCTGGAGGCAGAGGGGCTGCGGCTGGCCGTGAGCGAGGTGGCGGTGCGCTACCGGCAACCCGCGCGATTCGATGACCTGGTGCGTGTCCGCTGCTGGGTCCGCGCCATCGCCTCGCGGCGGGTGGAGTTCGGCTACGCGGTCGAGGATTCCGGCGACGGCCGCCTGCTCGCGACCGCTACGGTGGCCTTGCTCGCGCTCGATGTCTCGCTCGCGCTCCGCCGGCTTCCCGATGACGTCACCCACCGGCTCCGGGTCGTGCCCGATCCGGTCCGGCTGGGACTCGGACCGCCTGCCGGCCGTGCCGATTGACCCAGAGCCCAGGACTAACGTGACCGTTTCCCGTCATTCCGGACTCGTCCGGTTTTCCCGGACGGCCCGCCTGCTCGTGCCGTTGATCCTCCTTCCGGTGCTTCGGCCCCGGCCGGCCGCGGCGCAGGAGCGGACGATCGTGGAGCAACTGGCTCCGCTCCTCGCCGCGGAGGATGCGAGGGAGTTTCGTCCCGATCTCTTCCGCCGGGCGCTCGTGGCCCCGGACTCGGTCGTGCGTCGGCTGGCCGTGCTGGCCGCCGGCCGCATCGGCGACTTCCAGGCGACGCCGCTGATGCTGCCGCTCCTGAGCGAAGCGGACTCGACCGTGCGTGCCGCGGCGGCGTTCGCCCTCGGCGTGCTCCGCGATTCGGCGGCGGCGCAGCCGCTGATCGACCGGCTCACCGGGCTGCCGGCGCTCGACGCCGCCACCGCCGCGGAAGCGGTCACGGCACTGGCGAAGATCGGCGGGCGCCGGAGCGGCGAGTTCTTCGCCGGCGTTCTTGGTGGGAAGGTGCCGCTCTCGCAGGAGGACGTCGCGCCCGCGCGCGAGCGGCTGGTCGAGGAGGCCTGGCGGCTGGGCCCCGACGCGCCGGTGTCCGCGCTGCTGCCGTTCATGGACGACACCGTGCTCAGCCTCCGCACCGCTGCGGTCTACTCACTGGGCCGGCTGCGCGCGCCGGCAGCCGGCAACCGGATGCTGGTGCTCCTGCGGGACTCGGATGGTTACGTCCGGTCGCTCGCGGCCCGATCGCTGACGCGCGCGTTTGCCGACAGCGCCCGGCTCGCCCACTCGGCCGTGACCGACCTGCTGGTCCGCGCGGCGGACGATGCCAACGCCGGCGTCCGGATCAACGCGATCCGGTCCCTATCGGGGTACAGGGACTCCACCCTTGCCGGCAGACTCGTCGCGCGGCTCGACGATCCGCTGCCCGGCGTGCAGGTCACGACCGCCGAAACGTTGGGCCAGGTGGGCGGACCCGAGGCGACCCGCAATCTGAGCCGGGCCGCCGGGGGCAAGGGAGGTTTCGGTCTCCGCCGCGCCGCGCTGCTCGGCCTGGCGCGCGTCGATACGGCCGCGTTCGGTGCCGCGGTCACGCGCTGGCGTCAGAGCCAGGATTGGCGGGAGCGCGCGGCGGCCGCGGAGGGCACCGCCATCGCCGGGCCGGGCTCGGCTCCGGCATTCCTGACCGATCGTGACCCACGGGTGGTGGCGACGGGACTTCAGGCGTGGAGTGGCGAGGTGGACGGGCCCGATCCCGCATTGCTCGCCGCCTCACGCCCGCTCCTGTCCCATCAGGACGCCGCGGTCCGGAGCGTCGCGGCGGACGCCGTCGCCCGCGCTGCCGACCCGGCGGACCTCACCGCCC
>JBBRGH010000531.1:0-2407 GCA_038240915.1 Gemmatimonadales bacterium
CGCCGGCGTGCCGGCCGTGACGCCCAGGTGGCGGCACACCTTTCATGCCCTGCCCCGGCTGGTGCTCGACTATCTGCTGGTGAGGGACCGGGTGGGCCGGGTGGAGGACGCGCGGGTCGAGCGGCTGGACGAGCACCCGCTGGATCGCGGGCCCAGGGTGTTCGGCTCCGATCACCACCCACTGCTGGCGCGGATGCGCCTTCGCCCGCCGGAGGCCACCGCATGAGCGATCTCCTCGGCTCGAGCCTGCCCTGGTGGGGCTGGGCCCTGCTCACCATCGGACTGGTGGGGCTGATCAGCGTCTTCGGCGCGCTGTTCCTGCCGGACTGGAAGCAGCCCGACTACCGGCTCGGGACCGACGCGGCGGCGGGAACCGAGGCCTTCGTCGAGTCCGCCGCGGCCCTGCTCAACATTCCGGTCTACCGGGGTGGCGAGGCCACCCTGCTCCAGAATGGTGACGCCTTTTACCCGGCGATGCTGCAGGCGATCCGGGAGGCGACCGACAACGTCACGTTCGAGGTCTACATCTTCGAGCCGGACGAGATCGGCCGCCAGTTCATGGACGCGTTCCTGGAGCGGGTCCGGCACGGGGTCGAGGTCCGGCTGCTGGTGGACTGGTTCGGCTCACTCAAGTTCAAGCGGCGGCATCGCGAGGAGCTGACCCGCGCGGGGGTGCAGGTGCAGGTCTTTCGCCCGCTCAGCCTCCGCAACCTGGTCCGGATCTACCGCCGGACCCACCGCCGCGCGATCGTCATCGACGGCCGGATCGCCTTCACCGGCGGTGCCGCGATCTCGAAGAAGTGGGCCGGCGACGTCCGCACCAATCACGAATGGCGCGACAGCATGACCCGGGTCACCGGTCCGCTGGTCGGCGGGATCCAGTCGGCCTTTGCCGAGAACTGGGTCTACTGCACCGGCGAAGTGCTGTCGGCGTCCCGCTTCTTCCCGCGACCGGACCCGGGGCCCGGCCCCTGCACCATGTCGGTGGTGAGCTCCCCGTCGGATGCCCTCCAGCCGATCCGGATCCTCTTCTGGCTCAGTTTCGCCAACGCCCGCCGGCGGCTCTGGATCTGCAACTCCTACTTCATTCCCGACCCGCGGCTCCGACAGGCCGTGGTGGAGCGCGCCCGGAACGGGGTGGACGTCCGGGTCCTGGTGCCCGGCAACCACACCGACGCCGTGCCGGTCCAGCTCGCGGGCCGCTCCTACTACGACGAGCTGCTCGCCGCGGGGGTCCGGATCTACGAGTATCTGCCCGCGATGATGCACGCCAAGACCCTGGTGGCGGACGACGCGTGGGCGGTGATCGGCTCGGCCAACATGGACGAGCGCAGCATGGAGCTGAACGAGGAGAACGTGGTGGGGATCGCGCACGAGCCGTTCGCCCGGGCGGTGGCCGACGGACTGGAGCGGGACTTCGCCCGGTCCCGCCCGGTGACGCTGGAAGAGTGGCGGCGGCGGCCGCTGTGGATGCGTGCGCTCGAGGTCCTGGCGAAGGCGCTCATCGAGCAGTACTGAACCCAGGAGGAAGCCGGCCGATCACCCGCCGGCGATCGCCGCCACCACGGTGATCTCGTCCCCCGCGCTCACCGGCGTCGCAAACCCGTCCCGGAACCGGATGTCCTCGTCGTTCAGGTAATAGGTGACGAACGGATACGGTCCTCCCGTCTCGTCCCGGAGTCGTGGCGCCAGCCGGGGATAGCGCTCGGCGACGTCCGCGACGGCGTCGCCCAGGGTACCGCCGCTGGCTTCGATGGTGGCCCGGCCGTCGGCCAGACGGGCCAGCACGGTGGGCAGGCTAAAGGTCACGGGCATGGAGAGCCTCCAGGTCACGCAGGCGAGGGGCGATGATGGGCGCTTCGGGCAGGGTGCCCTGGAGCGCTTCGACGGTCTTGAGTCCGTTGCCGGTAATGCAGAGCACCACCTCGTCGTCGGGGCCGAGCCGCCCCGATCCGGCCAGCGCCAGCGCGGCCGCCACCGTGACGCCGCCAGCCGTCTCGGCGAACACGCCGGTGGTCAGGGCGAGCAGCCGGATCCCTTCCACCAGCGCCTCCTCCGATACCGCCGCCGCCCATCCGCCGGTCCGCCGAATCGCCTCAGCGGCGAAGCGCCCGTCGGCCGGGTTCCCGATCGCGATCGAGCGGGCGATGGTGTGCGGCACCACCGGCGTCACCTGGGTGCCGCCGCTCTCGACCAGCCGGACGATCGGCGCGCAGCCCGAGGCCTGGGCCCCGTACAGCCGCGGCGCCGGACCCGAGACGAGCCCAGCCTCGCCGAACTCGCGGAACCCCTTGTCCAGCTTGGTCAGCAGCGAGCCGCCCGCCATCGGTGCCACCACCGCGGTCGGCAGCCGCCAGCCCAGCTGCTCGGCAATCTCGAAGGCCATCGTCTTCGAGCCTTCGCCGTA
>JBBRGH010000532.1:0-2407 GCA_038240915.1 Gemmatimonadales bacterium
TCCTCGGTCATCGGTCTCCCTTCATCGTCCTGGTGAGCCGCCGCAGCACCGCCTCCGCCGTCGCGCGATGCTCAGGCAGCCACTGCTCCAGCGATGCCAGGCGGCGGCGCGCATCGGTCAGATGCAGGCGTTCTCGTCGAACTGCGCTGACCGCGCTGATGCCCAGCGTCCAGGCCAGCAGTCCCAACGAGCAGCTGACGAGCACGGCGAGGGCAATGACCGCCAGGTCGAGGAGAGGTCCCACGGCGCGGCGAAGGCTAGCAGAACTATCGGGCGTCGCGCATGGCCGGGACGAACAGCCCGGCCGCGCCGGCCGCCGCGCAGATCAGCCCCGCCAGCACCAGCACCGGTGCCGGACCGATCACCCCGGCAAGCCAGCCGGAGACGCCCATGGAGAGCGCCATCATGCCGAAGACCAGCGCCTGCCGGGTCGAGACCACGCGGCCCATCAGGCGTTGCGGGGTGCGTTCCTGGAAGAGCGTGATGTTCGGGATCAGGAAGACCATGTTGAAGACGCCGGTCAGGAAGAAGATGGCAATGGCAACGAATGGATTGGTGACCAGCGCGGCCCAAGCCAGCGCCAGACCGATACCGATGAAGCCGGCGATGGACATGAGTCCCTTGGGCAGCTTCGCCGCGACGGCGCCGATCACGATCCCACCGACCACGCTGCCAGCGCCGATGGCCGCCATCAGCAGCGCGTAGTTCTGCGGATGAGGAATGACGCTCGTGTCGAGCACCGATCGGGCGTAGAGGATGCTGCACACGATCTCGGCGCCGACCGCGACCTGTGCCACCGAGCTGACGATGGTATTGGCCATCAGCTCGCGCTGACCGCGCAGGAAGTGCCAGCCCTCGGCCATCTCGGCCCACACCACGCGCGGCCGGAACGGGGCCTGGGTGAGCTCCTGGCGGGGCACGACCATGGCCAGCAGCAGGAACGCCGACACGATGTAGGTCGCGGCGTCGAGCACGAACGCGGCGGCGATGATCCCGCTCAGCGCCGCCACCACCACGCCGGCGATGGGATAGCCGATCAGGTCCGCGACCGTCTCGTTGACGGTGCTCGCCGAATTGGCGGCGACCAGCTCGTCATCCTTCACGATCTGGGGCAGGATCGCGTTCTTGGCCGGGCGGAAGAGCAGGCTGACGGTGGCCACGGCGAAGGCGATGAGATAAACGAGCCCGATGTTGATCTCGATGGCGAACGGCACGAGCAGCACCAGGCCGCCGCGCAGCACGTCGGAGATGATCATGGTGCGACGCCGATCCCATCGGTCGACCAGGGCGCCGTGGCGCGTCTCGACCAGGAAGGCCAGCGCGATCTGGTGCACGCGATCGCCCATGAACGAGACGAGCTGCCCGGTCCACAGCAGCGAGAAGTTGCGGTTGCGCGACAGGCGCAGGTAGGGCGACTGGGGGCGGATGGGCTTCTCGAGCTCGACCTCGGCGCCCGGCGCGGCCGGCGTGGCCGGCGTGGCTGGCGTGGCCGGAATGGGCGTCACCATCGGTCTGGTGGCGAATGCACCGGAGCGTGAAACCGCACCCACGGCAGCGCCGGAGAATGCCAGGCCGGCCTGGAACTCGCTCGCCGCGGTGGGCCGCGGGGGGCTCGGACCGAAGGCGAAGCTGGGTCGCAGCGGCGCATCCGGACGGGTCATGGAATACACGATCGCCCAGAAGATGCCGAACGCCAGCAGCACGTCACCAATGCTCACCACGTCGCGGATGAGCGGCAGCGGGATGGGGATCACGTCGCCGAACATGGCGCCAGTGGCCACGAAGGTGGCCAGGCTATCGGTCGAGACCAGGAAGTGGAAGGGGTCCGTCGTGAGTGCGCTGCTGGGGAAGCCGGCGACCGCGAACGCACCCGACCAGACCGGCATCAGGCCGGCATTCAGGACGACAGCCAGCGTATTGAGCCCGATGCCAACCGATGCGATCTGCAACCCCGGCACGCGCCAGTTTCCAGCGAGCCAGACCAGGATCAGCAGGTAGGCGGCGACGAAGCCCCAGCCCAGCGGGAGCCCGCTGGCGAGCTCGTTCTGGCGCAGCAGCACGGCAACGATGCGGATTGCCAGCGCCAGGCCGAGCAGCCAGAACCAGCGCAGCCTGAGGTTGGCCAGGCGTGGCAGACCTCCACCCAGGATGGCCCCCACGATGAGCGCGAGAACGATCGCGCTAAGAAACATCGTCCGCGAGTGCGCGCCTGCCCGATCGGGTTGGGTCCTGGTCGCCGGCCAGGCGGGTGCTCGCCGCTCGTTCGGGGATCTCCGCAGGAGACTCCGAGCGGGCCGGCGCATCGTCCTGGTGCAGCATGGTCGGCAGCTCGTCGTCCCGTTCCGGCTTGCGGTCGAGCGTCTCGCGATCGAGGACTATCAGGATCGGCACGATCTCCGGGTCGTTT
>JBBRGH010000533.1:0-2403 GCA_038240915.1 Gemmatimonadales bacterium
TTCACCCGGCTCGACCTGGCGGCACTGACCGGCCGCTCGCTCAGCACCTCCCTGGCGGGCGAGCTGCGCGCCACCGGCCGGATCGACACCATCAACGCCCCCGAGGGCACCATCGAGCTGGCGCTCTCCCGCAGCCGGATCCGTGAGTGGACACTGGACAGTCTCTCCGGCCGCGGCGGCATCCACGACAGCGTGATCCAGGTGGACACCGCCTACGCCGAGTGGCAGGGCGCCCGCGCCTCGGGCGGGGGCACGCTCGGCTGGCGCGCGCCGCACCAGGGACGCATGCGCTTCGTCTTCGCGGCCGACAGCCTGATCGGATTCGATTCCCTGCTCCTTGCCATGACCCACCAGCAGCGCGACACGGCGGCCGATGCGCGTCCCCTCGGCGGCCGGGCCGAGGGGCGGGCGGATCTGGCGGGCAGCCTCGACTCGCTGCTGGCCGACGGGGCGATCACCGTGAACGGGTTCGAGTGGCAGCGGATGGCCGCACCGCGGATCACCGCCTCGGCCAGCTGGCTGGGTGGCCGGCGCCCGCGGGTCACCGCCCGCGCGGTGAGCGATTCGCTGCGGGTGGGACGCTGGGCGCTCAGGCGCGCGGCCGGGGCGGTGGCCGGTTTCGCCGATTCGCTCGACTGGAACATCGGCACCGGACTGGGCGACGCGTCCCGGTTCGACGGCACCGGGCAGTGGTACCGGACGGCCTCCGCCGCCGTGCTCCGGATCGACACCCTGCTCGCCAGCCTGGCGGTCCGGCGCTACCGGCTGGAGCAGCCGGTGGTCATCGCGCTGGCCGATTCGGCGCCCTCGCTGACCCCGTTCCGGCTTCGCTCGCTCGACGGGGCCAGCGTGCTGTCGGCCGAAGGCCGGGTGCCCGGGGCCGCCGCGGGCGATCTCCAGGTCCAGCTGCTCGGCCTCGACGTGCACGACGTGTACGGGCTGCTCCAGCGCGACACCTCGGGCGTCAATGGCGAAGTCGAGCTCGCCCTTCAGGTGGGCGGGACCTCGGCCGCGCCGACCTTCCGGGGGCTGGCGCGGCTGGCCGACGGGCGCTTCGGCGATTTCCAGTCGCCCTTCATCCAGGGCATCCTCAACTACGGCGACCGCCGGCTCGACGCCAACCTCGATCTCTGGCGCACGGGCGAGAACCTGCTCCAGGTCGAGGCCCACCTGCCGCTCGACCTCGGCTTTACCGGGGTAGAGAAGCGGCAGATCGACGGCCCGCTCTCGGTCCGGGCCCAGACCGACAGCGTCTCCCTCGGCCTGCTCGAAGCGATCACCCCGGCGGTCACCCGGGTCGGGGGGACGCTCAAGGCCGATGTCCAGGTCAGCGGCACCTGGTCGGCCCCGCGGCTGGCCGGGGCGGTCGACATCGCCGGCGGCAGTATGTCGCTCCCGGGCCTCGGGATCCGGCTCGGCGCCTTGCGGGGCGGGGCCGCGCTCGAGGGCGACTCGATCCGCCTCCGCGACGTGGTGCTCACCAGCGGCGGGGGCAAGCTGGCCGTGGCCGGCTCGGTCCGGCTGGAGAACCTGTCGCATCCGGTGCTCAACCTCACCTTCCGGGCCGATCAGTTCCGGGCCATCGACGTGCGGAGCTTCCTCACCCTGGTGGCAACCGGCGATCTCGAGCTGCGCGGGCCCGTCTTCGGCGCCGCGCTCACCGGCAGCCTGCTGGCCAACAGCGGGGTGCTCTCTTTCGCCGACCTGGTCAACAAGCGGATCATCGATCTCGAGGATCCCTCGATCGCCGACCTGGTGGACACCACCCTGATCCGCCGGGAGAACCTCGGCGCCAAGTTCCAGAACCGGTTTCTCGACTCGCTTCGGATCGAGGACCTCCGGGTGGAGATGGGCTCGGACGTCTGGCTCCGCTCGGCCGAGGCCAACATCCAGCTCGAGGGGCGGGTGCGGCTCAGCAAGCAGGGGCAGATCTACAATCCGACGGGCACGTTGAACGCGCCGCGCGGGACGTATACGCTCAAGATCGGACCGGTCACCCGTGACTTCACGGTCAACCGGGGGCAGGTGACCTACACCGGAGACCTCAACGCCGGCCTCGACATCGCGGCCCAGCACACGGTGCGGAGCATCCGGGGCGACGAGATTCCGATCGTCGCCAGCATCGCCGGCACGCTGTACCAGCCGAAGCTGACGCTGGGGAGCACCATCCGGCCGCCGATCTCGGAGACCGACCTGATCTCCTACCTGATCACCGGCTATCCCGCCAACGAGGCCACGCTGCTGGGGCAGGGGGGCGCGCTGCAGACCGGCCTGGCCTATTTCTCCAGCGCCCTCTCGAGCGAGCTCGAGCGGGCGCTGATCCAGGATATCGGCGTGCCGATCGACCTGATCGAGATCCGTCCGGGCGTCTCCTCCAGTCCGGCTGGCGGCGGCTCGCTCACC
>JBBRGH010000534.1:0-2398 GCA_038240915.1 Gemmatimonadales bacterium
ACCCCGGACCGCCGCGCCGGACGAGCTGGCCGCCGCGGCGGTCGGTACCATGGAGCGGCATGGGGTGATCGCCCTGCCGGTGGTGGAGGCCGACGGATCGGTGGTGGGCGCCGTGCACCTGCACGATCTGATGCGGGCCGGGGCGGTATGAGCCGAGTCGGGGCGGTGCTGCTCGCCCTGGCCGGACTGGCCGCGCTGGCGGGCTGCGAGGAGACCGGCGCCAAGCCCACCACCACCGTGGAGGCCAGCGACAGCGCCGATCAGGTGCTGGAGGGCTTCTCGCACTACGTGACCCGGGACGGGATTCGCCGGAGCCAGGTGGAGGCCGATACGGCGTTCTTCTACGAGGCGACCCAGATCACCCAGCTCAAGCACCTCCGGGTGGTCTTTTTCGACGTCCGGGGCGAGGAGGGCTCGACCCTGACCGCCAAGCGCGGTACCTACCGGTGGCAGGACGGCTCGATGGAAGCCAACGACAAGGTGGTCGTGGTCTCGCCCGACGGCCGCCGGCTCACCACCGAGGCGCTCAAGTACGAAAACGGCGCCAACACGATCTCGACCAACGTGCACTTCACCTTCGACCGGGGCAGCGAACATCTCGAGGGCAACAGCTTCCGCTCCGACCCCGACTTCAAGAACGTCGTGACCGACCGGCCGCGCGGCGTGGCGGGCGACGGCATGCTGCTCCCGGGGCAAAAGCCATGAGCGCGGCGTCCGGTTGGCTGCTGCTGATTCTGCTTTGGCTGGCCGCGCCGGCGGCGGCGCAGGTGCCCGCGCCCAAGCCCGGCGCCGCCCGGCCGACCGTGCCCAAGCCGGCCGCGCCCAAGCCGGCCGCGCCCAAGCCAGCCGCGCCCAAGCCAGCCGCGCCCACCACGCCGGCGCCTTCCTCGGGGGCCGCCAAGCCAACGCCTGGGCCGACGCCGGTGACCATCGGCCAGTCCCAGCGGTGCACCTTCCAGATCGACAACGTGGATCGTCAGGGCGCCGTACGCGAGACGCCGAGCGGGACCAACTATTTCGCCGGCGGCAACGTCAAGCTCCGCTGCCGGGGCATGCAGATCTCGATGCAGAGCGACAGCGTCGCCGCCTACGGAGGGAACACGGTCCAGTTCATCGGGCACGTCAAATACCGGGACTCCACGCTCACGATGGACGCCGACTTCGGGACCTACTACAAGACCGGCGAGCGCTGGGAAGCCCGCGGCAAGGTGGACACCAAGAATCTCAAGACCGGCTCGACCCTGACTGGCCCGTCGCTCGACTATCTGCGGGCGGTCAACGGCGTCCGCGATACGCTCGAGATGTACGCCACCGGCCGGCCCAACATCCGCTACTTCGAAACCGACAGCGTCGCCGGGCGGAAGGTCGAGCCCTATCTCATCGTCGCCGACCGGGTGCGCTTCAAGGGCAACGACCGGATCTGGGCCGGCGGCAAGGTCACCATCGACCGGTCCGACTTCGCGGCCCGGTCCGACTCCATGCGGCTCGACACCGGGAAGGGGAGCGACGGCACACTGCTCGGCGGCGAGCCGGTGCTGCGCGGCCTCGGCGCCGACAGCTTCAACCTGCGCGGGCGGCGGATCGACCTCACGCTGGCCGAGCGCGAGCTGAGCAAGCTCACCGCCCGCGGGCAGGGCCACGCCATCAACCGCGACTGGGACCTGACGGCCGACACGATCGCCATCGATCTCAAGAACCGGAAGCTGGAGCGTACCCTCGCCTGGGGGAAAACGACCCGTCCGTACGCGCTCTCGACCACCTACGCCATGCGGGCCGATTCCCTGGCGCTCGACTCGCCGGGCCAGGCGCTCCACGAGGTGCGCGGGTTCGGTAAGGCGTGGCTCGGCGGATCGGTGGATTCCGCCAGCAACGACCGCGACTGGATGCGGGGCGACACCGTGATCGCGAGCTTCGCGCCCGCCGACTCCGCGGGGCGCAAGCGCTCGGTGCTGAGCCGGATCGACGCCAGGACGGGGGCGCAGTCGTACCATCTCGAGCCCAACGCCAAGGCGCCGCGCCGCCCCTCCATCAACTACGCCCGGGGCGACGCGATCACGGTCACCATGAAGCCACCGGCGGCGGGCGCGTCCAGTGGGGTGGACCGGGTGGACATCCGGGGCAAGGTGGACGGCATCCAGCTCGAGGCGACGGGCGACTCGGTCGCGGCTCCGGCGGATTCCGCGGCCGGAAAGGCGCGCCGCCGATGAGCGCGCACGAATGGATTGCCGCCCTCGGCGACCGCGACCCGTCGGTCGCGATCGCTCTGGCCGCCATCACCCGCGTCGCCGGACCGACCGACACGGTGCCGTTCGCCGAACTGGTGATGAGCTACCGCGAGGCTCATCTGGCGTGCTACCAGGCGATCGGCAACACCCAGGAGCAGGAGATCACCGGCGAC
>JBBRGH010000535.1:0-2397 GCA_038240915.1 Gemmatimonadales bacterium
TCACGTCGACCGAGGCCACCGACACGGCGGACGCGGTCACGGTCACCAGCGCGGCGCCCTGCTTCCCCTCGCTGGTGGCGGTGATGGTGGCGCTGCCCGCCGCCATGCCTCGGACCAGCCCACTGTCCGACACGGTCGCCACCTGGGCGTTGCTGCTCGTCCAGGCGATGGCGCGGCCGGCCAGCGGCTCGCCGCCGGCGTCCAGCGTCGATGCGGCGATCCGCACGGTGTCGCCCACCACTACCCCGGTCGAATCCGGGGTGACCGGCACCGATCCCACCGCGTTGACGGCCGCGGCCGCGGCCCTGATCTCCAGCCGAGCCCGCCGCTGCTGAGCTTGAACCAGCGGGCGTCGATCGTGTTGTCGCCCGTCCCCCGCTCGGCCTGGAGGTCGGATGGCGGCGTCTCGCCGCTGGCCTGCTCGGCGATCTCGGTGAAGCCCGTGCCGGGAGAGATGCCGGTCGTGCTCCGGCGGGTGCCGAAGACGCCGTAGGCCACATCGTTCGGGTCGGCGAACGGTCCCAGCGAGACGGTGAGCCCGCTGACGGTGTTGCCCCGGGTGGAGCCGGACTGGGCGATCGCGTTGCTGCCGTTCGTCCCGGACGTCTCCACCCCCTGCCACTGCGAGACGATCCACTCGCAGCTGGTCTGCGAGGCGCTGAAGCTGATCTTGATCGGAGCGCTGCCCGGCGTGGCGCTGAGCGCGCGGAAGACGCTCATCCGCTTGTGTGGGGTGGCCACGAGGTCGAAGGTGACCGTCGCCGCCTCGGCCCATGCCGCCATCCCGCCGCCGGTCACCTTGGGGCTGGGCGAGGCGACGGTACCGTTGTGGCCCAGCACGGCGACCGTGATGAGCGCGTTGGGGGCGGGCGCGATGGATGCGGTGGTGCAGATCTTCCCGTTCACCGGGGTGCTGCCGGCGGCGAGCAGGGTGTGCACGATGGGCGTGGCGGCGGTGGCGAGCGCCGGGGTCACCTGGGTGACCTCCGGCTCGCGCGGGTCGGTCGGCTGCTCGACGCAGGTGATCGTCGCGGCGGCCAGCGCCACGGCGACGATGCCCGGAAGGCGGCGCGTCACGGAGCGGGAAATAGTCGTGCCTGGGAAGTGAAGGAGCACATTATGTCACCCGGTGTCATTGTCGGCAAGCCACTGTCTGATGGGTAGGGCAGCCCACGGTACGGTGGCGTGCGGTGGCGCTCATCCGGGCCACACTCCGACACCGTCTGCGGCAGCGATACGACACCTCTTCGGGATCGGCGCCTCACCGGCGCCACCGCTTCCACGAGGCGGAGGGTGTGACAAACCGGCATCGCCGGCTCCCAGGAGGGCCCGGTCGGGGTGCCGCCGCCCCGACACTCGCCCCGATCGCCGCGCCATCGGGCTGGCGGCAGCGGCACAAATTCGTCAGCTTACGGCACCGACACCAAGGAGGAACCATGACACCGGAGACCGCAGCCGGGCCGCGCACCAGCTACCGCGTCCGGGCCCAGAGCGTGGAGGCCTGCAGCTGCGCCCACGCGTGCAATTGTCAGTTCGCCGGGACGCCGACCGAGGGCATCTGCGAGTTCGTGATCGGCTACGAGGTCGAGGAGGGGCGCTTCGGTGAGGTCGATCTCGCCGGGTTTCGCGCGGTCGTCGCCGCCAAGTATCCCAACGCCCTCCATGAGGGGCACGGCCACGTGGTGCTGTTCGTGGACGAGCGGGCCCGCCCGGAGCAGGTGAGCGCCTTCGCCACCATCCTGTCGGGGCAGGTCGGCGGCATGCCCTGGGAGGCGCTGGCCGGCACCATCGAGCGCTTCGAGGGCCCGATCGCCGTGCCGATCGACCTCATGATCGACGGCCAGCGGGCGCACGTCCGGATCCCGGGCGCGGTCGAGCTGGAGACGACGCCGCTCCGCGATCCGGTCACCGGCGAGGAGAAGGAGGTCCACATCAGCTACCCGAAGGGCGGGTTCTTCTGGGATGACGGCAATGTGGTGACCACCGCGACGATGCGGGTGGACCACGGGTCGCTCAAAATGGCCTGGCCCAGCAAGTACGCCGCGACGGCGGAGGTGAATTGGACCAACGCGGGCTGATGGCGCCCGTGCCGGCGCTGGAGCGGCTGGTGCGGCGCGACCGGACGGTGGCGGCGCTGGCGCTCCTCAGCCTGACGGCGCTCGCGTGGGCCTGGCTGGTCCACACCCGGTCGGCGATGGCCCCGGCGCACGGCGCCGGGATGACGATGCCGGGCATGAGCGGCTGGTCCGCGCTCGAGGCGTTCCTGCTCTTCCTCATGTGGGCGACGATGATGGTGGCGATGATGCTGCCGTCGGCGGCGCCCATGATTCTGCTGGTGGCGTCGGTCGAGCGCCGGCGCCTGGAGCGGGCGAGCCCGGCGGCGCCCACGGCCATCTT
>JBBRGH010000536.1:0-2393 GCA_038240915.1 Gemmatimonadales bacterium
CCCGGAATTCGGCGCGCATGGCGGACACCACCTTCTCGGAGGCCTTGACCCCCTGCCCGTCCACCGGCGTCGCAGCGCCCAGCACCGCGCCCGGCCGCATGTAGATGGTCCGGGCGGAGAGCGCGATCAGGGCGCCCGCGCTGTAGGCCCGCGGATTGACGAAGGCGTACACCGGGACCGGCGAGGCGCCCACGGCGTCGGCGATGCGCTCGGCGGCGTCGATCCGGCCGCCCGGCGTGTCGATGTCCAGGTAGACGGCGGCGGCGCCCGCCGCGGCCGCCTCGCGGAGCCCGCGGGCGATGTAGGGGGCGAGACCGTTCTCGATCACGCCGGCGACGGCGAGGCGGTACACGGTCGGAGCCTGCGCCGGCGCCGCAGTGGCAGCCAGGAGCAGGAGAGCGAGCGTCAGGACGAACCGGCGGCGCATCGCGAGGCCTTGTGGGGAGACCCTTGAAATCTACTCCGGTGGGGCCCGCCGTTCCATGAACGGCCGCCGGCCCCGGAGCTCACGGCCCCGCTCGAGCAGGCGCTCGCGGAGGACCAGGATCCGGGCCCGCTGGACCGGGTCGAGGTAGCGGGCCATCTCGAGCTGCTCCGCGCGAAAGCTTTCGGCATAGCGCACCCGGACGGCCAGCAGTTCGTCGGTCAGCCGGGCGACGCTGTCGCGCGAGGCGGCGGACCCGGGCCGGAGCTGCCCGGCCAGGGCCTCCCGCAGGGCGCGCTGGCGCTGCTCCATCTGGCGCCGGCCGCTGCCGTACTTCCCGACCGTCGCCCGAAGCTGCTGCATCTGAGCGTCGGTCAGATCGAGCTGCTGCCGCACCCGATCCGCCATTCGTTCGCGGACCCGCCGCCGCAGCTCTTCCAGCCTTGGCCGGGCCGGGGCCGGCTCCTGGGCCTGGAGGGGCGGGGACATCAGCCCCAGGCAGAGCACGAGGTACCCGATCGTGGACCGTCGCATCATCCCTCCAGTCCGGTGAGTGCCCGCTCGAGCTCGATGTCGCCCGAGTCGCCGAGATCCGGCAGCTCGTAGGCCTCGGCCCGCGCCGCCGGCTCGTCCAGCACCTCCAACATCGAATCGAGCACCTCGGCCGGCAGGTCGTCGAGCTCCGGCAGGGGAAGCTCGGCCCGACCGCCGGTGGAGGCTGTTGCCAGGGCCGGAGCGCCGCTGGTTCCAGAATCGCCGGGCGCGGTGGAATCGCCGGCCGGTCCCGGGACCGGGCGGGTGCGCTCACCCGGCGCCACCGGCAAGACTGCCACTGTTGGCGTGTCGCGGCCGACGCCGCGGTGCGAGCCTCGGCCCAGACCTCCGGTCCAGACCGCGAGCAGCACGGCGGCTGCCGCCGCGAGGCCGGCGGCGCTCCAGAGCCGCATCCGCCGGCAGGTCAGGTCACGCTCCCGGACCAGCCGGTGCAGCACGAGCGTCAAGGCGACCGAGGGCTCCGCCGGGGACGGGAGGCCGTCACCCAAACGACTCGCGGTCGTGACCAGCTGCCACTCGGCGCGGCATTCGGCGCAGCCGGCCAGGTGGGCCGCCTCCGCTTCGCTCCAGTCCGAGCGCCCGTGGGCCACGTCCGGCATCCGATCCGACAGCTCCGTGCAGGTCATCGCAGCAGCTCCTTCAGACGTTTCACGGCGTGGTGGTAGTGCACCCGGGCCGCGCCGGGCGAGGTCCCGAGCGCGGCGGCGATGTCGGCGTAATCGGCCCCCTGGTGGGCCCGGCGGAGGAAGACCTCGCGCTGCAGCCGCGACAGGGTGGCCAGCCCGTCCCGCACGCGTTGCTCGGCTTCGGACGCCGCCAGGTCGGCGGCAGGATCGGCCCGGTCGGGCAGATCGCGGTCCTCGAGCGGCAGCATCTGGCGCCCTTTCCGCTTCCGGAACTCGTCCCGCAGCACGTTGCCGCCGATGGTGAACAACCAGCTCCGGAACGACGACTCCCCCCGCCAGCTGTCGAGCGCCCGGAAGGCCCGGAACAGGGTCTCCTGGACCAGATCATCCAGGTCACTCGACCCCGCCCCGCTGGCGTAGAGGAAGCGACCGACCGGCCCGGCGTGGCGGCGCACCAGCTCGGTGGCCGCCCGCTGGTCGCCGTGCCGGTACGCGGCCGCGAGGGCCGCATCGGTGGGTACGTCGGGTGGGGAACGGACGGTCATCCAGGCGGGAGAGACGAACGTTGGACGCGTCCGTTAAGGGCGAGTACCTTAGAGCCATGAGACGACCGGCCGTCATCGCCCACCGCGGCGCCTCGGGATACGAGTACGAGAACTCGCGCGCGGCCTTTCGCCGCGCGCTTCTGCTGGACGCGGACGCCATCGAGCTCGATGTGCATGCCACCCGGGACGGGATGCTGGTCGTCCACCACGATGCCGAGATTCCCGGGTTCGGACCGATCGCCG
>JBBRGH010000537.1:0-2385 GCA_038240915.1 Gemmatimonadales bacterium
GGGCTCCCCTGGCCGAGGCCGCAGTGCAGGCCCTGGTGGCCGTCGCGTCCGGCTACAGCAACCTCGAGTTCGACCTCGATACCGGCACGCGCGGCAGCCGGACCGATCACTGCCGGGAGCGGCTTCGCCGGCTCACCGGCGCCGAGGACGCGCTGGTGGTGAACAATGCCGCCGGTGCCCTGGTGCTTGCGCTCAACGCGGTGGCCGCCGGACGCGAGGTCGCGATCTCGCGCGGGGAGCTGATCGAGATCGGCGGCTCGTTTCGGATTCCGGACATCATGGCCCGGAGCGGCGCCCGGCTGCACGAGGTGGGCACCACCAACCGGACCCATCCGGACGACTACCGCCGGGCGCTCGACGCGGGCGCCGCGGCCATCCTCACCGTGCATCGCTCCAACTTCGAGCAGCGCGGCTTCGTCGCGTCGCCGGCACCGGCGGCGCTGGGCGAGCTGGCGGCCGCGGCGGGCGTTCCCTACCTCTATGATGTGGGGAGCGGCCTGCTGGCGGACCTCTCGCCCTGGGGACTGGTCTCGGAGCCCCGGGTGGTTGACGGGCTCGCGGCCGGCGCCGACCTCGTGCTCTTCAGCGGGGACAAGCTGCTGGGGGGCCCCCAGGCGGGCTGCCTGGTCGGCCGCCGGGCGCTCCTGGCCCGCTGCCGGGAGAATCCGTTCGCCCGGGCGACCCGGGCCGACAAGCTCACCTTCGCGGCGCTCGAGGCCACGCTCGCCCTGTACGAGGATGCCGAATCCGCCATCCGCGAGATACCGGTCCTTCGGATGCTGACGCTCGATCCGTCGGAGCTCGCCGCGGCCGCCGCCCGGCTCGCCGCTGTCTGTCCGGCCGAGCTCCGAGCCGAGCTCGTGCCGGGGGACTCCGCCGTCGGGGGCGGCGCCTTCCCCGGCTCGGCCCTGCCGACCACCCTGGTGGCGCTCGACCCGGGCGAGCTCGGCGCGGACGGTCTGGCGCTCCGCCTGCGCCTGGGCGATCCACCGGTGGTCGCGCGGCTGGCGGCCGGGCGGGTGCTGCTGGACCCGCGGACCCTGCCCGACGGGGCCGCCCTCGACGTCGCGCGGGCGCTGGCGCAGGCGCTGATCGCGTGAGCGGCCGTCCGGCGGTCTTCCTCGACCGGGACGGAACCCTGATCGAGGACCGCCACTATCTCCGGGATCCGGACCAGGTCCGCCTCCTGCCGGGCGTGGCGGAGGCCGTGGCACGACTTAACGCGGCGGCCCGCCCGGCGGTGGTCGTGACCAACCAGTCGGGTATCGCCCGCGGGCTGCTCACCGAAGCCGAGTACGCTGCCACCGCCCACCGGCTCGACGAGCTCCTCGCCCGGGAGGGCGCCCGGCTCGCGGCCCAGTACCACTGCCCGCACCTGCCCGAGCTGACCGGCGCCTGCGATTGCCGGAAGCCCGGCCCGCTGCTCTACCAGCAAGCGGCCCGGGAGCTCGACCTGGATCTCGCGGCCAGCTGGTGGGTGGGCGACCGCGAGCGCGACCTGGCGGCGGCCGATCGCTTTGGCGGCCGGGCCATCCTGGTGCCGAGGGGCAGTGGTGCCTCGGCGCCGCCCGCCCCCGCCGCGGCCCGGATCGTCGCGCCCGATCTGGTCGCCGCGGTCGAGCGGATCCTGGCCGATCGTCCCCGATGACCGCTCGCCCGACGCTGCTCCCGGTCCCTGCCGGCGTATTTCCCTGGGCACCGCCGGGCGTTTACTTTCCTCGCCCATGATGATGCGCGTGGCGGTGGCCGTCTCGGGACGCGGCAGCAATCTCGATGCGCTGCTCCGCGCCCTCACCGGCAGGGCGCCCGCGCGGGTGGTGCTGGTGCTCAGCAACCGAGCGGCCGCGGGTGGCCTGGCCACGGCGCGGAGCCACGCGGTGCCGGCCGAAGTGCTGCCCGATCCGGCCGACGGCGCCGACTGGCTGGCGCGGCTGGAGCAGCACCGGGTGGACCTGCTGGTCCTCGCGGGCTACCTCAAACTGGTTCCTTCCGCCGTGATCGCCCGCTATCGCCATCGAATCGTGAACGTCCACCCGGCCCTGCTCCCCGCCTTCGGCGGCCGCGGCATGTACGGGCGCCATGTGCACGAGGCCGTGCTGGCGAGCGGGGCGCGCGAGACCGGCGCCACCGTCCACCTGGTGGACGAGGAGTACGATCGGGGCGCGGTCCTGGCCCGGGGCCGGGTGCCCGTGCGGCCGGGGGACACCCCCGAGCGCCTCGCCGCCCGGGTGCTCGAGGTCGAGCACCGACTGCTGCCGTCGGTGGTGCTGGCCGCCGCCGCCGCGGGGCGCCCCGTGCCCCTTCCCGATACCGTGGAGTCCCTGTCGTGATCGGTTCGTCATGCCCCGGGCGCTGATCTCGGTCAGCGACAAGCGCGGGATCGTC
>JBBRGH010000538.1:0-2380 GCA_038240915.1 Gemmatimonadales bacterium
CACCGCGTCGAACACGCTTCCCGAGCTCAGCACCACCCGCTGGCCGTTGGCGAGGTCGGTGGCGACGACGTGGAGCGGAATCGTCGCCTCTTCGAACGTGCGGCCGCCGAACGGCTTGGCCAGCGCCTTCCCCATCTCCCGGTCGTGCACCATGCCGAATTTCCCGTCGAAGCCCAACAGCTTCGGGAAGATCGCGGCCAGGATCCCCCGGGTATTTCGCTCCTCGGTGACCTTCCGGGTCCACAGCTCGCGAGTCAGCCGCTCGCAGGCCTCGACGTCGTAGCCGAGCGCCATGACCGCGGCGTAGAGACTGCCGCCGCTGCATCCCACCACCATGTCGAGCTCGATCCCGTGCCGCAGCAACGCGCGCCAGAGGCCCAGTGCCGCGGCGCACTTCACCGATCCGGCCCCGATCACCAGCGCGACCCGCCGCTTCATTCGCCGAAGCTTTCGACGGCGGCGTCCACGTCGGGGTATACCTTGAGAATGGTGGTGAAGCCGCTCAACTCCAGCACGCGCAGCACGCCGGGCTGCACGGCGGCCAGCCGGAGATCCCCGCCCCGCTGGCGGGTGAGCTTGAGCGTGGCGAGCAGCGTCCGGAGCCCGGCGCTGCTGGTGTAGTCCACCCCGCTCAGGTCGCCGACGAGGTGCGTTCCGCCGGCCTCCACTTGCTGGTGCAGCGCGGCTTGCAGCGCGTCGGCCGTCAGCCCGTCCACGCTACCCGAGATGCGCACGACCGATGCGATGCCGCGTTGTTCGATGGACACGTCCATGTTCTGCTCTCTCCGGGTCGGTCAGGAGGCGGCGGGAAGCCGCTTCACCAGCGTGAGCCGGTTGCCGCCCCCGGGGACCGGCTCATGGCGCACTTCGTCCATCACTTCACGCACCAGATGCCAGCCCATGCCGCCGGTGGGTCGCTCGGCCCATCCCGCCGTGAGCGGCGGCGGCGGCAGGACCGCGGGATCGAACGGGATGCCCCGATCCTCGACCGTCAGCACCACGGCCGAGGGCTCCCGCCGGAAACGGACGCTGACCGGACCCGGCGTGCCGCCGGCGTAGGCGTGGGCGATGACGTTGGTGCACACCTCTTCCGCCGCCAGCCGCACGGCGAACGCCGTTTCCGGGTCGAGTGCGGCGCCGGCCGATGCGTCGGCCACGAATTGGAGCAGCGCCGGGAGGCTGTCGGGCAGTGCGTCGCGGGTGATCTCGCGGTCCGGAGCGGAACCGAGCCAGGTCTCGATCTTCCCCAGCAGCCGGGGCAGGTCGATCGGCTTGGTGTCGAAGTCGTCGCAGCCGGCCGAGCGGGCTCGCGCCTCGTCACCCGCCATGGCGTGAGCGGTGAGCGCGACAATCGGGATGGCGCGCGTTGCCGGGGCGGCCTTGATCCGCCGGGCCACCTCCCAGCCGTCCAGCACCGGCAGGCTCATGTCGAGGAGAATGAGATCGGGGTGCTCGCGCCCCGCCATCTCGACGCCGGCGGCCCCGTCGGCCGCGATCACGACCTCATACCCACGCCGCAGCAGCCGCCGGGACAGCATGTCACGGTTCAGCTCATTGTCTTCGACGATGAGAAGCTTGGCCATCGAGCCTGAGTCGCGGGAGTGGTGTCGCACAAGGTTACCGCCCGCGAGGCGGCCACGATAGGCTCAGAACTGCGCGGCCTCGGTCGAGCCGCCGAGCGCGGCCGTCGAGGCCGACCCGCCGGCGATCACCTGAGTCACCTCGTCGAAGTAGCCGGTGCCGACCTCGCGCTGGTGCCGCGTCGCGGTGTAGCCCTGCGCTTCCGCCGCGAACTCCGCCTCCTGCAACTCGGCGTAGGCGGACATGCCGCGTTCGCGGTAGTCGCGGGCGAGCTGGAACATGCTGTGATTCAGGGCGTGGAAGCCGGCCAGGGTGACGAACTGGAACCGGTAGCCCATGGCGCCCAGCTCACGCTGGAATGTGGCGATGGTACCGGCGTCGAGCTTGCGCTTCCAGTTGAACGAGGGCGAGCAGTTGTACGCCAGCATCTTGCCCGGAAACCGCTCGTGCACCCCCTCCGCGAAGCGGCGCGCTTCGGTCAGATCGGGGGTCGAGGTCTCGCACCAGAGGAGATCGGCGTACGGGGCATAGGCCCGGGCGCGCGTGATGGCCGGCGCCAGGCCGCCGCTGACGCAGAAGAACCCCTCGGCGCTCCGCTCGCCGGTGAGAAACGGATGATCCAGTGGATCCACATCGCTGGTGAGGAGCTTGGCGCTGTCGGCGTCGGTGCGGGCGATGAGCAGGGTCGGGACGTCGAGCACGTCGGCGGCGAGCCGGGCGGCGATCAGGGTACGGATGAACTGGCTCGTGGGCAGCAGGACCTTGCCGCCGAGGTGGCCGCACTTTTTTTCCGAGGAGA
>JBBRGH010000539.1:0-2371 GCA_038240915.1 Gemmatimonadales bacterium
GGCGCCGCCTGGTACAAAGCGCTCTGTCTGGGCAACCCCAAGAGCACCGGCACCAAGCTGATCTCCGTCTGCGGCCACGTCCAGCGGCCGGGGAACTACGAGGTCACGATGGGGACGCCCCTCAAGGAGATCTTGTACGACTTGGCGGGCGGGCCCCGGCCCGGCCGGACCTTCACGGCCATCATCCCCGGCGGCAGCTCGGTCCCGATCATGACCCGCCAGGAGGCCGAGGCGGCGCTGTTCGACTACGAGGGGATCGTGGAGCAGGGCTCGATGCTGGGGTCCGCCGGCATGATCGTCATGGACGACACCACCGACATGGTGTACCAGATCTGGCGGCTGGCCAAGTTCTACGCCCACGAGAGCTGCGCCCAGTGCACCCAGTGCCGCGAGGGCACCGCCTGGACCACCAAGGTTCTGGAGCGGATCCTGGCGGGGAAGGGCAAGCAGGAGGACTTCCAGCTGCTGCTCGACCTGTCCGACAACATGACCGGCAAGACGATCTGCGTGCTGAGCGACTCGTGCGCGGCGCCGGTGGTGAGCGGGATCCAGAAATTCCGGTCGGAATTCGAGGCGTACATCGCCGGGGCGCGCGAGCCGGCGATGGTGGCGGTGTGATGGCCGACGACCTGGTCAACGTCACGATCGACGGCATGCAGCTCAGCGTGCCCAAGGGCACCTCGATCATCGAGGCCGCCAAGCAGGCGGGCGTGCTGGTGCCGCACTACTGCTATCACCCCTCGCTGCCGAGCCCGGCCGTCTGCCGGATGTGCCTGGTCGAAGTGGAGAAGGCGCCCAAGCTGATGCCGGCCTGCGTGACCACGGTGGCCGAGGGCCAGGTGGTGCACGTCAACAGCCCGGGCGCCAAGAAGGCGCGCGAGGGCGTGCTCGAGCTGCTGCTGATCAACCACCCGCTCGACTGCCCCGTCTGCGACCAGGCCGGCGAGTGCGAGCTGCAGGACTACGTGTTCCAAGAAGGCCGGGCCGGCACCCGCTACCAGGACTACGCCAAGCGCTACAATCCGGTCGAGGACTTCGGCGAGGACATCCTCTACGTCCCCAACCGCTGCATTCTCTGCACCCGCTGCGTCCGCTTCATGGACGACGTGGCCGAGACGCCGCTTCTCAACGTGAGCGAGCGAGGCGACCGGGCCTACATCGGCATCGCCGAGGACCAGCCCCTCGACCATCCGTGGGCCGGTAACGTGGTGGACCTCTGTCCGGTCGGCTCGCTCCTCTCCAAGGACTTCCTGCACAAGGCACGGGCCTGGGACCTCGACAAGACCGCCAGCATCTGCCCCGGCTGCACCCAGGGCTGCAACATCAACATCGACACCCGGGACGACGTGGTGGTCCGGCTCCGGCCGCGGCCCAACCTCGAGGTGAACCGCCACTTCATCTGTGACCACGGCCGGATGAACTACCGCTGGATGAACCGGGGCGACCGGATCGAGGCGCCGCTGGTCCGGGACGGCGGCCGCCACGTCGCCAGCGACTGGGATACCGCGCTGGCCCGGCTGGACCAGGTGCTGCGCGGGGCCTCCGGGTCGGCCGTGATTCTCGCGTCGGGCCGGGCCTCGACCGAATCGCTTGGCCTGGTCCGCCGGCTGGTGGACCGGTTCGAGGTCACCGCCGCGGTCCAGGTGCCGCTGGGCAACGAGGCCCCCCTGGCCGGCATTCCGAACCTGGCGCTCCGGCGCGAGCGCGCGCCCAACCTGGCCGGCGCCGAGCTGCTTGGCTACAGCCGGAACTGGGAAGCGGCCACGCGCCAGGCGCTCTCGGCGGCCGTCGTGATCGTGCTCGATGCCGACCTGGCTCCCGCCGACGAGGCGGCGCTGGCCGCGGCCCAGGGGCTGGTGGTGATGCTCGGCACCGTGTTCAGCGCCGCCAACCGCCACGCCGAGCTGGTGCTCCCCGTGACCACCATGGCCGAAGAGAACGGGACCTACGTCAACCGCGACCGCCGGGTGCAGCGCTTCCAGCAGGCGCGCTCGCAGCCGGGTATGGCGCGACCCGCCTGGTGGGTGGCCGGCGAGGTCGCGGTCGGCGCCGACGCGCCCGCCACCGCGGCCGAGGCGTTCGCCCTCCTGGGCAGCTGGTGGCCGGCGCTGGCGGGCCTGACCCACGGCGACCTCGGCTATACCGGCCGGGTGCTGGCGCACGGGGCCGAGCCCGCGTTGAGCGGCGGTGCCCGGTGACTCCCGAGCTGAAGGGGTTCCTCCTTCTCAGCGTCCTCAAGATGCTCCTCGTCTTCACCGTGATCCTGGTGGGCGTGGCGCTGTTGACGCTGATGGAGCGGAAGGTGAGCGCCTGGATGCAGAACCGGCGCGGCCCCAACCGGGTCGGCTGGGCCGGCTTACTCCAGCCGGCC
>JBBRGH010000540.1:0-2351 GCA_038240915.1 Gemmatimonadales bacterium
ACGACGAGCGCGAGGGCTCCCACATCCCGAGGATGCGCCGACTGCATGGTTCCGCCTCCCCCAAGGCGTCGGTCCGGTCTCGCCACCGGGTGATCGCAGCATAGACGCCCGGCCGCCGCGGTTCGTTACGTCAACAGCCCGGGGTGTTAGCCGTGCGGGCAGAGGGCCCCATACATGATCATCACGGCCGTCACGCCGCCGATCGGCGCGGCCGTGACCTGGACCAGGCAACCGGTCGGCGGCCCCACCGAATCGAGGACGTAACTGCCCTCCTCGAGCGGTCCGGACAGTCCCTGCGTCCGAAAGCCAGCCGCTTCGAGCGCGGCCTGCATGTTGATCGCGATCGACTTCGCCGCATTGCCCTGCACGACGAGGGAAGCCGAGGCCGGTCCGTTCGCGGCGTCCTCCGGCGTCGAGCCGGCGATCGCTGGGAACCCGGTCGGGAGCGTGTCCCAGATGCGCCCCCACGCCGTGTCGGTCTGGCCGGCCGCCGAGACGGAGCTGCTCGGGACGGAACCGCTCGCGACCGCCGACGGTGCCGCAGAAGCTGCCGAGGCCGGCGGCCGCGTCGATGGACTCGGGGACGCCGTCGAGACGCTCGAGCCACATGCCGCGAGCAGGACGCCGGCGAAGAGGCACAGGCCGGTGACCAGGCGATGGACTCGCTTCATGGGGGTCATCGTACCGCCGCTCGGACATGACAGGACCCCGTCGCCCCCAAGCGACGGGGTCCTGTGGCCGGATGAGCTGCTCACCAGCTCCTCCAGCGGGTCAGCTCCGATCGTTGCGATCGGGAGCCGCCGTTCGTCCCGAGCCCCCAGGCGCCGAGACTTGTGTAGTCCGTTTACCGGCTCGCTGCCTGGACCGCCAGGACCGCGGGCAGGAGCCCCAGGATGAGCAGCATCGCTAGGGCGACCATGGCCAGAATCCGGACGGTCGAGAAGGCGATCTGGCGCATCGGTGCGTGCATGCCGGTGAGACGCCGAGGTGCCCGTTCTTGTTTCATCGATTCGGCCGATTCCGGGCGGTTTCGGATAGGAATCTGGTCCCCGATCCCACCCGGACCGATGGTGACAGGATAGAACGCATGTTCTATCATTTCGGGCCCCCAGTCAGCCGGCTTTCGACCGGAGCGACCCGTGGCACCGACGCCCTACGCCGAGCTCCATTGCCATACCAATTTCTCGTTCCTTGACGGCGCCTCCGCGCCGGACGATCTCGTCGAGCGAGCCGTCGAGCTCGGCCTGACCGGGCTCGCCGTCACCGACCACGCCGGGCTCTACGGAGCAGTCCGTTTCGTCAGCGCGGCGGAGGCTGCCGGACTCCACCCGGTCATCGGTCTCGAGATCGAGCTCCTGGATCCGGCCGTCCCGGATCCCGGTGGCATCGTCATCCCGGCGCGCCGCCCGCGACGCCGCCAGCCGGCCGACCGCGCCACCGACCGTTCGCCCAGTGAGACCGCGCCATTCGACGCGACCGAGGGCCTGCCCGCCCGTCCGCGACCGACCCGCATCCGGCTGCCCGGTCACCGGCCGGCGGTCAAGGAAGACCTGCGCGGGATCGGCGAGGGCGTCCGCGGCCCGCACCTTGTCCTCCTGGCTCGGTCGCAGGTGGGCTGGCGGAGTCTCTGCCGGCTCGTGTCACGGGCGAACATGGCCGGGACCAAGGGCGTCCCGCGCTTCAGCCAGGCCCTTCTCGCCGAGCACACGGAGGGGCTGGTCGCCCTCTCGGGCTGTCGCGACGGCGAGCTGGTTCGGCGATTGCGGACGGGCGACCTGGCCGGGGCACGCGCCGTCGCCGAGCGGTACGCGGCACTCTTCGGTCGTGGCGAGGGGACGGCCACGAGCGGCTTCTTCATCGAGCTGTCGCACCATCTGCTCCCCGACGACGATTGGCTCGTCACCGAATCGGCGGTGCTGGCCGGCGGCCTCGGCCTCCCGGTCGTCGTCACCAACGACGTCCACTACGCGCGGGCCGAGGATCGCGAGCTGGCCGACGTCCTCGGCGCGATCCGGCACGGCCGTTCGCTCGACACGCTCGGCGACCTGCGTCGCCCGGACGGCGAGTCGTACCTGAAGTCCGGTCCGGAGCTGGAGGGACTCGTGGTCGGGGAGGATCGGGCGGCCGCTGCCTGGGCGGCGGGGATCGCGACCGCGGTCGAGCTCGCGGCGTCGTGCTCGGTCGATCTCGGCTTCGAGCAGTACCGCTTTCCGGGCTTCGCCGTCCCCGGCGGCGAGACGCCGTTCAGCTATCTCGTCGAGCTGTGCCAGGCCGGTGCCCGCAAGCGCTACCACCCGCTCACGCCGCCCGTCGTCAAGCAGCTCGCCCACGAGCTCGACGTCATCCAGGGG
>JBBRGH010000541.1:0-2349 GCA_038240915.1 Gemmatimonadales bacterium
ATCTGGCGGTGAACGGCGACTATCTCTGGGTCGCGACCGACGCCGGCCTGGTCCGGTTCAGGCTCGACGCCATCCGGCCGTGAGCGGACCCCGCGTGCTGCCCCCAGCGAGCGCGCTCGGACCCGGCCGCGAGTTCGACCGGATCCGCCGCATCGCCGCCGCACTGGGCGCCCGCGGCACGGGACTGGGGGATGACTGCGCCGTGCTCGCGCCGGCCGACGCGCTGCTGGTCGCGAGCACCGACGTCAGCGTCGAGGGCGTCCACTTCGAGCAGGCCTGGCTCTCGCTCGAGGAGATCGGCTGGCGGGCGGTTGCCGCGGCGTTGTCCGATCTCGCCGCTGACGGCGCGGAGCCGGCGGGGGTGCTGGTGGCCCTCACCGTGCCGGCGCGCGGCACGGATGACGAGGTCGCGTCGGCGATGGCGGGCGCGGGAGCCGCGGCCGGCGAGGCCGGCGCCAAGGTGGTGGGCGGCGATCTCTCCGGGGGGCCGGTCTGGAGCTTTGGCGTCACGGTGCTCGGCTGGGCCTCGGCGCCCGTGACGCGAGCGGGCGCGGTCGCCGGCGACGGGCTCTGGGTCACCGGCGAGCTCGGCGCCGCCCGGGCGGCGCTCGAGTCGCTCCAGCGGGGCGAGGCGCCCGACGAGGCCGCCCGGCGTCGCTTCGCCCATCCGGTGCCGAGGATTCAGGCCGGACGGTGGATTGCCCGTCATGGCGCCCACGCGATGCTCGATCTGAGTGATGGACTGGGCGCCGACGCCGCCCACCTCGCGGCCGCGTCCGGTGTCGCCCTGGCGCTCGAGCTCGAGCGGGTCCCGATCGCCGCGCCGGCGGTGCCGGCGGCGGGCCGCGCGGGCCTGCCGCCCGCTCGCTTCGCGGCCGAGAGCGGGGAAGAATACGAGCTGCTGGTGGCGCTGCCTGGCAGCTTCGCCGCGGAGGACGCGCGCGCCTTCCAGAGCATCGCGGCGTGGCCGCTCACCCGGGTGGGCGAGGTGCGGGCGGGCGCCGGGGTGCAGGCGACGCTCGGTGGCGTGCCGGTGGCGCTCGCCGGCTACGATCACTTCGCGCCCCGTCGTCGTTGACGCGCTTCGGAGGCGCCGCTAGGTTGCCCCCGTTTCCCTAACCCGAGTCGTCATGAGCACCATCATCGAAGTGCACGCCCGCGAGATCCTCGACAGCCGGGGCAATCCCACCGTCGAAGCCGACGTCACGCTGTCGAGCGGGGCCCAGGGGCGGGCCGCCGTGCCGAGCGGCGCCTCCACCGGCGAGCACGAGGCGGTCGAGCTCCGCGACGGCGACGCGCGCCGCTACGTCGGCAAGGGCGTCATCGAGGCCGTGCGCAACGTGAACGAGGTGCTCGGCCCGCGGCTCGAGGGAATGGCCGCCACCGATCAGATCGCGATCGACGCCGAGATGATGGATGCCGACGGGACGCCCAACAAGAGCAAGCTGGGCGCCAACGCCATCCTCAGTGTGTCGCTCGCGGTGGCGCGCGCGGCCGCGCAGGACTGCGGCCTGCCGCTCTATCGCTATCTCGGGGGGCCGATGGCGCGGGTGCTGCCGGTGCCGATGATGAACATCCTGAACGGCGGGGCCCACGCGTCGAACAACGTGGACGCGCCGGAGTTCATGGTGGTGCCGATCGGGGCGGAAACCTTCGCCGACGGGCTCCGGATCGGGGTCGAGGTGTTCCACACGCTCAAGAAGGTGCTCCACAAGATGGGCCTCTCGACGGCCGTCGGCGACGAGGGCGGCTTCGCCCCGATGCTGCCGTCTAACGAGGCCGCGCTCGACGTGGTGATGCAGGCGATCGAGAGCGCCGGCTTCGAGCCCGGGCGGGACGTGGCCATCGCGCTCGACGTGGCGGCCTCCGAGCTGTACCAGGACGGCGAGTACGTCTTCAAGAAGGGCGACGGCAGCCGCCGGTCGGCCGAGGCGATGGTGGATCTGTACGCCGGATGGGTGGACCGGTATCCCATCGTGAGCATCGAGGACGGGCTGGCCGAGAACGACTGGCCCGGGTGGACCCTGCTCACCGAGCGGCTGCACGATCGGGTCCAGCTGGTGGGCGACGATCTGTTCGTCACCAACGTGGACCGGCTGGGGCGGGGGATCGAGGAGGGGGTGGCGAACGCCGTGCTGGTGAAGGTGAATCAGATCGGGACCCTGACCGAAACGCTCCAGTGCATCGAGCTGGCCAAGGGAAGCTCCTACGGGGTCATCATCTCGCACCGCTCGGGCGAGACGGAGGACACCTTCATCGCCGACCTGGCGGTGGCCACCGGGGCCGGGCAGATCAAGACCGGGAGTGCCAGCCGCACCGACCGCACCGCCAAGTACAACCAGCTGCTGC
>JBBRGH010000542.1:0-2349 GCA_038240915.1 Gemmatimonadales bacterium
AAGACGGCGGCTGGCGGCGATGCGCTCGCCCGCACACTGCTCCGCCTCGACGAGGCCCAGGCATCGCTGCGGCTGGTCGCCGCCGCCCAGGCGGCCGACGGTCCGGCGCCGACAGGCGCCGCCGCGGAGCCGCCGCGCGGCAACGGGGACGGTGAGGCGGCGAGACGCGCGGCAGCCGCTGCGATGGTGGGGTCGGAGTGGGCGACCGCCCTGGTGATCGCCGCGTCGTTCGACCTGTCGGCGTGGCGGGTGGGTGCGGCGTGAGCGACAGCACCCCGCTGATGATCGTGCTGCTGGCCATCGCCGGCGCGGGCGTCGTAGCGCTCCTCGAGCAGGTCGTGGCCGGCGGGCGACCCGCGCCGCTGACGGTGGTCCACCAGTGCGCCCGGACCCTGCGCCAGCCGCTCAGCCGTCCTGACATCCGCGACGGGTGGCTCTTTCACCTCGCGCCCGGTCTCCTGCTGGTCGTCGCGGTCGCCGCGCTGGGTTTCGTTCCGTGGGCGCCGGGTTTCCGCGGCATCGACCTTTCCACGGGGGCGATCGCGTTTCCTGCTGCCCTGGCCTACGTCACGCCCGCGATCTTCATGGCCGGGTGGGGGTCGGGCCGGCCGCTCGCGGTGCTGGGTGCGTTCCGCTGGCTGGGCCTGATGCTGGCGTACGCGATGCCGCTGGCGATGGTGATCACGGCCGTGGCGGCACCGGCTGGCTCGCTGCGCCCCACCGCGATCGTCGATGTCCAGCACGCAGTGCCGATGATCCTCGTGCAGCCCCTCGCGTTTGCCATCTGGCTGCCGGCCGTCACGGCCGTCTGCTTCGTCCCGCCGTTCGACCTGCCGCAGGCCGGCTCGGAGCTGGGCGGCGGCGCCTTCGGCGAATACCGCGGGCTGGACGCGGCTCTGGTTGCCCTGGCCCAGAGAATCCTGATCGTCGCGGTGTGCGGCATGACGGCCGCGCTGTTCCTCTCAGGCTGGCACGGTCCGCTGCTGCCGCCAGTCGTGTGGATGGCACTGAAGACCACCGGTGTCGCGGCGCTCGTGCTGTGGGGCGGGCGCCGCCTTCCGCGCGTGGAGATCGACCGCACGCTGAGCCTCGCGTGGAAGCTCGCCAACCCGCTGGCGATCGTCGCGATCGTCTACTCGGGCCTGATCACGCTGGTGTTCTACCGATGAGCGACCTGGCGAGCGCCCTGATCTTCTGGCCGTCCACCGCGATCATGCTCGTCACCGGCCTGAACGTCTTCCGCACGAGCTCGATGGCGCGAGCTGGCCTGTTGCTGCTCGCCGCGCTCGGCGTGGAAGGCCTGGCGTTCCTGGCGCTCTCCAGCGAGTTCCTCGGCGTGCTGCAACTGCTGATGATGAGCGGCGAGATGGTGATCATGGTCTTCTTCATGGTCATGTTCATGCCCGACCCCGGCGGGCTGATGGGGATGGACATGACCCACGACAAACGCCGTTCGGGCACCCTCGCGGCGGGAGTTGGCGTGGCTCTCGCGCTTGTCGCGGTGCTCACCGACTGGCCCGCTCGCGTCGCCGGCAGCGACGCGCCCGGGGTGCGGTCCATCGGCTTCGAGATCATGGGCCGCTCGATGGTGACGTTTCTGTTTGCCGCGATGACGATCCTGTTCGCGATGGTCGGCGGCATCCTGCTGGCCAAGCTCGGCGGTCGCTACGCGCCTGACGAAGGGACAGGGCCGGCGTGATCTCGCTGCCGGTGGTCCTGGCCGTTGCCGCTGCGCTGTTCGGGATCGGTCTCTACGGCGTGCTCGGCCAGACGAACGCGATCATGGTGATGATGGGCGTGGAGCTGATGCTCGGCGCGGTGATGCTCAACGTCGTTGGGTTCCTGCGCTACTCCCATCCCCGCGCGTCCAGCGGGTCGTTCTTCGTGCTGGTGGTCGTGACGTTGATGGCCGTGGAGGCCGCGGTCGGCTTCGCCCTGGTGGTCAGCACCTTCCGCACGCGGCGCACCGCCGAGATCGACGACCTCACGGATCTGCGCGGCTGATGGCGGGCGTCCTCTGGCTTGCGGTCGTCGTTCCGCTCCTCGCGGCGGCCCTGACTCGGTGCGCGCCGCGCACCGCGGCGGCCGGGGCCCTCGCGGCCGCGGCGCCCCCGGTCGTCCTGTTGGTACAGGCGGCCGGCGGGACGGATGAGCGGACGGGCTTCGCCTGGTTGCCCGGCCCAGGGCTCCAGGTCGGGCTGCGGCTGGACGGGCTCTCCGCGGCGATGTCGGTCACGGTCGCCGTCGTCGGGCTCGTCGTGCTCGTGTACGCCACCGGGTACTTCGCCGGTGACCCGCGCCGGGGCTCGGTGCTGGCGGGGCTGCGGGCATTCCTCGCCGCGATGCAGG
>JBBRGH010000543.1:0-2343 GCA_038240915.1 Gemmatimonadales bacterium
GGCCCCTTGCTCGACGATGCCCGCCTGCTGCAGCCGCTTGGAAATGCCGGACTGCTTGAGGTAGCTCGCCAACGCGTCGGCTAGCGTGGCGGGTGGGCGCGGCTTCGTCACGCGGTGACCTTTCCGGCGTCCATGCGCCAGACCGGGAGCGCCAGGTCGGGCGGCAGCTCGTCCCGTCGCGGCGCCGTGAGGAACACCTGGCGCTCGGGGGTCTCCAGCAGCCGGTGGGCAAGGCGGCGCTGGCGCTCGCCATCGAAGGCGGCGAACACATCGTCGAGCAGCAGCGCCGGCTCGGTGCCGCGGGCCGTCCGGAGCGCCGCCAGTTCGATCAGCTTGAGCGCCATCGCCGCGCCGCGCTGCTGGCCGTTGGACCCGAATTCCCGGAGCGGCCGCCCGCCCACCTCGAGCACCAGATCGTCCCGGTGGGGGCCGACCGTCGTCATCCCGCGCGCCTGGTCCCGCGGCCGGGCGGCCGCGAGGGCGCCGGCCCAGGCCTGGGGATCGGCCAGCCCCTCGGTGCCCCGATAGCGGAGCCTGCCGCCGCTCTCGCCCAGACACTCGAACTCGGTGGCGAACTGCGCGGCCGCGCCTGCCGCCCACCGCTCGCGCCCCCGCACCACTTCGGCCCCGGCGGTGGCCAGCGGCCCGTCGAAGGCGCCGGCCAGCTCGCCCCGGCCCTGGCGGAGTGCGCTGTTCCGCTGGGCCAGGGCCGCACGGTACCGGGCGAGCGCCCGGAGGTAACCGCGGTCGGCCAGGGCCAGCAGACGGTCGAGGTAGGCTCGGCGCACCGAGCCGGCCCCCGTCGCCAGCGCCACGTCCTCCGGGAGAAAGGAAACCGCGAGCCACGCGCCCACCACATCAGCCAGCCGACCCGGCTCCTCACCCTCCACCAGGATCCGCTTCCGCCGACCCGGCACCGCGTAGGCCGCCGAGATCTCGGTCACCGGCCCGCCTTCGATGACCGCCTCGAGCTGGAAGCCGAGCCCGTCGAAGCGTCCCACCTCCAGGTCCGGCGCCCCGCGAAAGGAGCGGAACAGCACCGGATAGTAGATGGCTTCGAGCAGGTTGGTCTTGCCCTGGGCATTAGCGCCCAGCACGACCAGTCCGGTCGCGGGTAGCTCGCAGTCGAGGTCCGTCAGATTTCGGAACCCTCGAGCCGCCAAGTGGCGGAGCCGCACTACTCGATGCGGATCTGTCGGCTGACGAGATTGCCCTGCTCGCCCAGCAGGTCCACGCCGTGCGCCTGGATGAGCACGGTCGCGCCGCTGAGGTTGAGCGTGGAGAGCTGGAGCGCGAAGTTCACCGTGTCCCGTCCCTGTCCCTTAATCGGAGCGAAGCCCTGGTTGGCGCCGCCGACCTCGAAATACACCGTATCGACCCCGTCCAAGTCGATCGCGCGGCCCACCACGATCAGCAGGTCGCCTTCGGTCACGACGGTGTCGGAGGCGGCGGGCTGGGTGATGTCCGTGGCCGGACCGGCGCCATCGCCCGGATTCTCGACCGGAAACACCAGCCGGTCGCGCTCACCGCAGCTCACCAGCGCGACCAGCGCCGCCCACCGGAATGCCCCCCCTGGAATCATCGAAAAATAGCCGGTTGCAAGGTGAAATTGCAGCCTCAAGACCCGGTAAAGAGGGGCTTGCGCTTCTCCAGAAAGGCCCGGGTGCCCTCGCGCATGTCGGCCGTCTCGCTGAGGAGGCCGAACCAGCTGGCCTCGAACCTCAGCGCCTCATCGCTGCCCATCTCCTGCCCGGCGTCCACCAGCTCCAGGCAGGCCCGAACCGCCAGCGGGCCGTTCTCCAGGATCGTCCCCAGCAGCGCGGTGGCGTGGCCGATGAGCTGATCGGCAGGAACGACGCGGTTGACCAGCCCGATCCGGTAGGCTTCCTGCGCGTCGATCATCCCGCCCGTCAGCAGCAGCTCGAGCGCTCGCCCGCGGCCCACCAGGCGGGGCAGCCGAACGCTGCCACCATAGCCGGGGCCGATGCCGAGCTTCACCTCGGGCTGGCCAAACCTGGCCGACTCGCTGGCGATCCGGAGATGGCAGGCCATGGCCAGCTCGCAGCCTCCTCCGAGAGCGAACCCGTTGACCGCGGCGACGACGGGTTTGCCGCACTGCTCGAGGCGCCGCATCATCCGTTGCCCCGCACGGGAGCGCGCTTGCCCGTCCACCGCTCCCTGGCCGCCGATCTCCGCGATGTCCGCACCCGCCACGAACGCCTTGGTCCCGGCGCCGGTGAGCAGCGCGGCCCGGATGGCGGGGTCACGCTCGATCCGGCCGGCCGCGTCGTCCAGCTCGCCGATGACGGCGGCGTTGAGGGCGTTGAGCTTGTCCGGTCGGTT
>JBBRGH010000544.1:0-2326 GCA_038240915.1 Gemmatimonadales bacterium
GGCCCGAGCCGGGCGAGCGGACGCGCCTGCTGTCGCTGCTGGAACAGCTCCGCCAGGAGCAGCGCGAGCTGCGGTCGCTGGTGGGGTCGCCCGACGCCCCGCCGGCCGATCGCCTGCTGATCCGGGAGGAAGGCCGGGTGCGGGTGATTGCCGCCGCCGACGTGGACTGGATCGAAGCCGCCCGCAACAACGTCCGGCTCCATGCCGGCAGCGCGGTGCACCTGCTTCGGGAACCCCTGGCCGCGCTCGAGGGACGGCTCGATCGGCGGCACTTTGTCCGGATCCACCGATCGACCGTGGTCAACCTCGGGCGAGTGAGTGAAATCCTGCCGTGGTTCTCCCGCGATGGGGTGGTCGTGCTCCGCGGGGGCACCCGGCTGCGGGTGAGCCGCAGCTTTCGGGAGGAATTCGAGACCCGGCTCGGTCGCGGCCGGCACCAGCGGCTGTCCCGCTGACGGGCCGTCCTCGCGGGGCACGGTTGGCCCCGCCCGGCAGCGTCTCATCCCCGGGCCGTGCGCCCGGTGGTGAGGCCGCCGTCCCCAGCTTCATGTCTCCAGCGTCGCTCTCCCGGCCCCGGATGCCGCGGTCCGCCGCCGCGCTGGTCCTCGGTATCTGGACCCTGCTCGGGTTGCTCGAGGCGAGCAAGGCGTACGTCGCCGACCAGCTCCAGGGCATCCCCCGCGGGTGGGGGCCGGCGTTGATCGGCAACCTGCCGTGGTGGTGGTGTTGGGCGCTGCTCACCCCGCTGGTGGCGGGCCTGGCGGCGCGAGTGCGGCTGGACCGGCCCGGATGGCCGCTGGCGGTGGTGGCGCACCTGGCGGCCGCGACCGCCCTGTCGGTGGCGCACCTGGCAGCGGTCGGCGTGCTGTACTGGCATACCATCACGGCGCCGTCGCTGCCGTATCTGGGACCGCTGGCCCAGCAGCGCGTCAGCACGCCGCTGGGGCAGGTCGAGGTGTTCCTCGGCGGCTACCTGATCGTGAATGTGATGACCTACGGGGCCATCGTGGTGGGCTGGTACGCCCTTCAGTTTCACCGCGCGTTGCGCGAGCGCGAGCACGACGCCCTCGCGCTCCGGGCCCGGGCCGCGGCACTGGAGGCGCAGATGCACGAGGCCCGGCTGAGTGCCCTCCGCATGGAGCTCAACCCCCACTTCCTCTACAACGCGCTCAACGCCGTCGCCGGCCTGATTCGGCGCGAGGACGGCGCGCGCGCCGTGGAGATGCTGGCGCGTCTGGGCACGTTGCTCCGGCTGACGCTCGAGCGTGAGGATGGGCACGAGGTGACCCTGGGCCGCGAGCTGGAGCTGCTCGAGCTGTACCTCGGCATCGAACGGACCCGGTTCTCCGACCGGCTTCGGGTCGAGCTGGACGTGGCCCCCGCGACCCTGCAGGCCCTGGTCCCGGCCTTCGTCCTCCAGCCGCTGGTCGAGAACGCCATCCGGCACGGTATCGCGCCGGTGCCGGGCCCGGGCTCGATCCGCATCGGCAGCGTCGCTCGGAACGGCACGCTGGCGATCGAGATCGCCGACAGCGGGCCGGGCTGCGCCGCGCCACCGACCTCTCGCGGCGTTGGCCTGCGGAACACGCGCGAGCGCCTGGCCCAGCTGTACGGGGCGGCGGCTGGCGTGCGGCTGGCACCCGGTGCCGGCGGCGGCACGGTCGCCACGGTGTGGCTGCCGTTCCGGGCGGACCGCGACCCGTCACTCCTGCCGGAGTCTCCAGTCCATGCCTGACACCGATGCGCCGATCCGGGTGGTGATCGCGGACGACGAGCCACTGGCGCGCGACTGCGTTCGCCTGGCGCTCCAGCGGGAATCCGACGTCGAACTGGTGGCCGAGTGCGGGGACGGGCCGGCGACGGTGCGCGCCATCGGCGAGCACTCGCCCGACCTGGTGTTCCTCGATGTCCAGATGCCAGGCCTCGACGGGCTGGGCGTGGTCGAGGCGATCGGTGTCGAGCGCATGCCGGCGGTGGTGTTCATCACGGCCTACGATGCGCACGCCGTCCGCGCGTTCCGACTCCACGCCGTGGACTACCTGCTCAAGCCGTTCGACGACGCCCGATTCCACGAGGCGCTGGCGCACGCACGGCTTCGCATGCGAGAGGCGCAGGAGAGCGCGCTCGGCCGCCGGCTGGCCGTGCTGCTGGGCGAGCTTCGGCCCGACGGTCTGCCGGCGGCGGCCGAGCGCCGCTACGCCAGCCGGGTGCTCGTCCGCCAGGACGACCGGCTGGAGTTCCTCCCCACCGAGGAGGTGGACTGGATCGAGGCGGCCGGTAACTACGTCCGACTCCACGCCGGGAGCAGAATCGAGACGGTCCGGAC
>JBBRGH010000545.1:0-2313 GCA_038240915.1 Gemmatimonadales bacterium
CCAGCACCTGTACCAGGTGACAGTGCGCCCAATTCTGCCGTGCGGCCCAGATGGATCTGTAGGCGTGGTGACATTTCACGATCTGCGTGATCGACAGCTTCGCCTCCTCGAAGAGCAGTTTCTGGCTATCCTTGGACATGAGCTCCGAACTCCACTCAGCGGACTCTTTGGTTATGCTGAGCTCCTGGTCGATTGTCTTCGCGATCACCTCCCTTCTTCAGAGATGCAGATGGCCGCGCGTGGGATCCAGAGCCTCTCGGAACGTCTAGAAGCGTGGCCGGAAAGGGGGCTACCGGAGCGGTAGGTCGGCCGGGTAGGATGGAGCAGGCGATCTGCTGAGCGGGGGATGGGAGATGCTGGGGAAGCGAGGGCCACAACGGGGGCTGTTTGAGGCGGACACAACGTATGGGTCGTTCGTGGGACGGGACAGCTTTTACGGGTGGCTGGCGAGCCAGCGGGGCGAGTTCTTCCGAGACGAGGAGTTCGCCGGGCTGTACGTGCTGGACAACGGGCGGCCGAGCGTGCCGCCGAGCCTGCTGGCGACGGCGCTGGTGCTGCAGACGTACGACGGGGTGTCGGACGATGAGGCGAAGCAGCGGGCGGACTACGACCTGCGGTGGAAGGTGGCGCTGGGAGTCGAACTGGATACGCGGCCGTTTGCGAAGAGCACGCTGCAAGAGTTCCGGGCGCAACTGATCGTGCACGAGCAGGCGGCGGCGATCTTTCGGACGAGCCTGGCGGTGGCACAGCGACGGGGAAAGTTTCGGAACAAGACGGGTGAGAAGCGGCGGCTGCAGGTGGCACTGGACACGACGAACATCCTGGGGCGGGGCGCGGTGAAGGACACCTACAACCTGCTCGGGGATGGGATCGTGAAACTGGCGCGGGTGCTGGCGAAGCTGAGCGGGCAGCCACCGGCAGGGTGGGCGGAGGAGCAGGGGTACGGGCGGTACTTGGGGCAGGCGAGCCTGAAGGGGACGGCCGAGATCGACTGGGGTGACGCCGAGCAGCGGCGGCGGTTCCTGGGCGAGATCGTCTCAGACGCCGATCGACTACTGGAGCAGGCGCGGGTGGCGCGGAACGACTTGGAGGTCGGGAGCACGGCCGAGGCGGCGTTGCTGGAGGCGGCCGGGCTGCTGAGTCGGGTGCTGGTCCAGGACGTCGAGCGTCGGGAGGGCGGGCCGGCCATCAAGGAGGGCGTGGCGAAGGACCGGCTGCTGTCGGTGCATGATCCGGAGATGCGGCACGGGCGGAAGAGCGCGAGCAAGCGGTTCGACGGCTACAAGGCGGCGATCGTGGTGGACACCGACGAGCCGCTGATCACGGCAGTCGCGGTGCTGGCGGGGAATGCGCCGGATGCCGAGGGTGCGCTCGGGCTGGTCGAGCAGACCGAGGCCAACACCGGCTGCGCGGTCGACGAGACGATGGGCGACTGTGCCTATGGCAGCGGCGAGACGCGCCAGGCGTTCGCCGCTGCCGGCCGGACGCTCGTGGCGAAGGTGCCGCACGCCTCGAACCAGGGATGCTTCCCGAAGACCGCCTTCGTCCTCGACCTCGAGGCCACGAGCGCCACCTGCCCGGCTGGCCAGACCACCCGGGACTTCAAGTCCGGCCCGACCGGCGGCGGGCAGTTCCGCTTCGCGGCGGCCGTCTGCTCCGCCTGCCCGCTCCGCGCCCGGTGCGTCCGTGGCGCCGCCGGGCGCACGGTCAGCGTGCATCCGCAAGAGCGTCTGCTCCAGGATGCCCGCGCCTTCCAGGTCAGCCCGGCCTTCGCCGAGTACCGACGCCGACGCCAGCGCGTCGAGCATCGCATCGCCCGACTGGTCCAGTTGGGCATCCGCCAGGCCCGTGACATCGGCACGCCCAAGGTCCTGTTCCAACTGCTGATGGCCGCCGCCGTGGCCAACCTGACCTACCTGGCCGCCTCCTCCAGCCCCGATTCGACGGTCGCTGAGCTGCTTGCCGCGCTCCTGGGGCTGTTCGTGCTGTGCCTGAGTCGCCAGCTCGGCCCCGAACGGCTCATTGGCGCACCGGACCACCGCGCAGACATCCGAATCACCTCACGCGATCGACCGCTCACATCGCGGCCGATCGCCTTCAACATGCCCGGTTGTCGGCCGGGCTTCTAGCGCGCCACTCGCGGCGCAAATTCACGGAGCCCCGTAGTCAACCGCGATCCACCAGGATGGCTTCCTCTCCGAAATCTTCACGCAAAGCCCGTTCCAGGTCAGCCGTCAGCCGGACCCGAGCGTCGGGCGCGCTCACCCGGAACCGCCCCTCCGGCATCGCGACGACAACCTCACAGGGCGACGC
>JBBRGH010000546.1:0-2312 GCA_038240915.1 Gemmatimonadales bacterium
AGGACCAGACCAGCCGCTCGGTGGCCACCCGCCAGCGCTCGCGCCCGGTGCGGACGTCCACCGCCTGCGCGAACCGGTTGTCGGAGCTCCCGTCGAAGACCAGGTCGCCGGCCACGGCCGGAGACGAGTTGACCCAGGACATGTCGTGGTCCGCCGCCCAGAGCCGGCGGCCGCTGGCGGCGTCCACCGCGTAGAGGTGGCCGTCGCGCGAGCCGACGAAGACCCGCCCGCCCACCACCGCCGGCGACGACTGGATGGTCCGCCGGTCGAAGCCGAACTTGCCCGACTCCAGCGTGTGCCCCTCGGTGTCGAACCGCCAGACCAGCCTGCCGTCCGCCAGCGTCAGCGCGTAGAGCGTGCCGTCCATGCTGCCCACGAAGACCCGTCCTCCGGCCACTGCGGGCGACGACCGGATCCGGCCGCCGGTCCGGAAGCGCCAGCGCACGGCGCCGTCGTCGGCGTTGACCGCCCAGACCTGGCCGTCACCGCCGCCGAGGAGGGCGAGGCCATCCGTGACGGCGGGCGAGGAGGTGTAGAGGTCGCCGCTCTCGAAGCCCCAGGCGAGCGGCGCGTCGGGTCCGGTCTCCACCCGCCAGCGCCGGGCCCCCGTGGCCGCGTCTATCGCGAAGTAGCTGCCATTGCGGCTCCCGACGTACACAGTGCCCCCAGCCACCGCCGGCGAGGAGATGATGGCGTGCCCCGCGGCGAAGCGCCAGCGCTCGGCGCCGGTGCGGGCATCGAGCGCATAGAGATGCCCGTCGCCGCTGCCGACGTAGACCGTGCCGCGGGCCACGACCGGCGTGGACTGCACCGGCCCCCCCGTCTGCACCCGCCATTGCACGCCGCCGAAATGCGTCAGGGGCGGTGCGCGGTAGACGCCGGTGTGGGCCAGGTCGCCGCGAAAGAGCGCGGGCCCGTCGGCCGGGGTCGAGCGCGCCGACGTGGCGACGCCGACGAGCGCGGCCAGGCCGGCGGTGCCGACGAGCAGCAGAGAATGGCGCATGCAACCTCTGGCGGGTGACGACGTCTCAGCTGGGGGGTCTCTTCTCACGGACGGCTGCGGGGCCCTCGCGGTTTCGCGGCGAAACCCGCCGCGGGGCCCCCACGTCCGGGCCTGTGCAGTCGGTCACGTCGGCTGCGTTGCCTCCTCACCTCTCGTCTGGATTGCGGCCATGTCACTACGCCGCTCCGCTGGGGGACCGCGGTGGAGCGGCGCCATCGGGCCGACCTGGCCGACCGACTGCAGGCCACGTTGGACCCGGCCGAGCTGCCTCCGGCGCCCGCTCCGCTCGACCAGTGGCCGTAGTAGATTCTTCAGGCATGACAACCCTTCCTGAGCGCTTCGCGGCCGACCCCCGCGCGGCTTCCGGCTTGCCGGATCCTTCGCTGATCGAGCGCGAAAGCCGGCTGGTGGGCGAGCTGATGACCGAGCTGGGCCGCGTGATCGTGGGCCAGCGACCGATGCTCGAACGGCTGCTGATCGGGCTCCTGGCCGACGGCCATGTGCTGCTCGAGGGCGTCCCCGGCCTGGCCAAGACCCTCTCCATCCGGACGCTGGCCGGCACCATCGCGGCCCAGTTCCACCGGATCCAGTTTACCCCCGATCTGCTGCCCGCCGACCTCATCGGCACGATGATCTACAACCAGCGGAGCGGTGACTTCACGGTCCAGAAGGGCCCGATCTTCACCAACCTGCTGCTGGCCGATGAGATCAACCGGGCGCCGGCCAAGGTGCAGAGCGCGCTGCTGGAGGCGATGCAGGAGAAGCAGGTCACCATCGGTGGGCAGACCTTCGCCCTGCCGGAGCTGTTTCTGGTGCTGGCGACGCAGAATCCGATCGAGCACGAGGGCACGTACCCGCTGCCGGAAGCCCAGGTGGACCGGTTCATGTTCAAGCTGGTGGTGACCTACCCTGACCGGCGGGAGGAGCGCGAGGTGCTCGACCGGATGACGGCGGTGGATGAGCCGACGGCCACCCGGGTGTTCGACCCCGAGCGGGTGATCACGGCGCGGCGGCTGGTGCAGTCGGTCTACACCGACGAGCGGATCAAGGAGTACGTGCTCGACCTGGTCGGCGCCACGCGCCGGCCGGGCGACGTCGGGCTGCCCGACCTGGAACCGATGATCGAGTTCGGCGCCTCCCCGCGCGCCTCGATTTTCCTGCTCCGCGCCGCCAAGGCGTACGCCCTGATCCGGGGCCGCGGCTACGTCACGCCGGACGACATCAAGGCGCTGGGGCTCGACGTGCTCCGCCATCGCGTCATCCTCACCTACCGCGCCGATGCCGAGGGCCTCGGACCGGATGCGCTGCT
>JBBRGH010000547.1:0-2304 GCA_038240915.1 Gemmatimonadales bacterium
CGCCGGTGTTGGGTGGAATGAGCGGCACGAGGTTCTCGTGCCGCACGTAGGCGGCGCCCAGCGACACGAATGCGATGAGCACCACCACCTTGACCACCACCAGCACGGCGTTGGCATTGGCGCTCTCCTTGATGCCGATCACGAGCAGTGCCGCAACCAGGAGCACGACGAAGCTCGCCGGCAGGTTGAAGACCCCCTGGATCACACTTCCGTCCGCGGCCATGGCGCTGGCGCCTCGCGCGGCGGTGATCTCGGGTGGCAGCGCCACCCCGACATCGCGGAGAAAGCTGACGAAGTACCCCGACCAGCCCACGGCAATCGTCGAGGCGCTGAGCGCGTACTCCAGGATCAGGTCCCAGCCGATGATCCAGGCCACCAGCTCGCCCGATGACGCGTACGCGTAGGTGTACGCGCTCCCGGCAACGGGGATCATCGACGCCAGCTCGGCGTAGCACAGGCCGGCCAGCGCGCACGCGACCGCCGCGACGATCATGGAGAGCACCAGCGCCGGACCGGCGTTCTGCGAGGCGGCCGTGCCGGTGAGCACGAAGATGCCGGTGCCGATCACCGACCCGATGCCCAGGGCGGTGAGACTGAGCGGACCCAGGGCGCGCCGAAGCGTCGGACGCTCGGCCTCGGCCTGGAGCTCGGCGATGCTGCGGGTGGCGGAGAGGGTCATGCCCATATCTACGGCACGGCGAGCGGGCCGAGCTATGGCTGTTGTGACAGAATCTCGTCAGAGCGTCGTCTCGATCTACGACGTCCGATCTACGACGTGCGGTGCGGCCGGAACACGAGATCGAACACCGGCGTCCAGCTTTTCCCGCCATCGGCCGACCGGTCGGCCCGCTCGTGCACGGCAGCGCCCTCGACCCACCAGATGCCGCGCAACAACGAGGACGTGCCGTCGGGCCGGTGCTCGGTACCGGTGAGCACCATGCGCCGCTGCTCGAGCCGCCCGTCGAGCAGCAGGAGCGACCCGCGGTTGGTGACCCAGCTCTGGTGCCACTGCTTGCGGCCGGCGTCGTACAGGCTGTAGCTCTCGCCCGTGAGGCCGTCGTTCTGCTGGTAGACCTCGCGCAGGACGCATCCGCCGAGGATCGGCGTCACCACGTTGCGCGCAACCACCTTGGTGGAATCGTCCACTTCGTAGGTGTCCCAGTTGCCGGCCCAGAAGTCGAACTCGCGGAACGTGGGGCCCGCGCAATGGGCCGTCGAGTCCGCGACGGTCGTGATGCCACCCCGGTTCGGATTCGACACGATGGCAAGGCTGGTCCCGCTGCACATCATCCCGACGCCGATCAGGAACGCCGCTCTTCTCTTCATCATCGAGCTCCTCGAGGCAGTGAGTGTTTCGGTTCCCCCGAGGATACGAGACTCGCGCCCTGCCGCGCACCGGATCCGGACCCCGAACCCGGTGCGGAGCCACCTCTCCAACCTCCGTCGTCTCCGTCCCCTTTTTTCGACGTCCGAATCCGGCGAGTCCTCCCTCCTCCGGGTTGTAGATTCCAGGCATGACCGGCATCGTCGTCCCCCCGACCGTCTTCAGCGCCGCCATCTGCGAGCGCGCCCTCGACTCGCGCGACGCCCGATTCGACGGCCTGTTCTTCGTGGGCGTCACGACCACCCGTATCTACTGCCGGCCGGTGTGTCCGGCGCGGGTGTCGTATCACGACCGGCGCCGGTTCTTCGATACCGCCGCCTCCGCCGAACGGGCCGGCTTCCGGCCCTGCCTGCGTTGCCGCCCCGAGCTCGCACCCGGCCGGGCCATCATCGATGCCGTTCCCCGGCTCGCGCGCGTGGCCGCCCACCGGATCGGGGCGGGCGCGCTCAACGGCCGCGGCGTCGGCCAGCTCGCCCACGAGCTCGGCGTGAGCGACCGCCATCTCCGCCGGGTGCTCGAGCGCGAGCTCGGCGTCTCGCCGCTCGAGCTGGCGCAGACCCATCGCCTGCTGCTGGCCAAGCGACTCCTCGCCGACACGTCGCTCCCGGTGACCCGGATCGCCTACGCCAGCGGGTTCCAGAGCCTGCGCCGGTTCAACTCGCTGTTCCGTGAGCGCTATCGCCTGAGCCCGAGCGCGCTCCGGCGCGGTCCCAGGAGCGCGTCGGCCGGCACGGCCGTGGCCGCCGGCGAGCGCATCCGCCTCACGCTCGCCTACCGCCCGCCGATGGACTGGGGGTCGCTCCTCGCATGCCTCGCCTGTGACGTGCTGCCAGGTGTCGAGCTGGTCGAGGGCGGACGCTATCATCGGACCGCGCGGATCGACGGCAAGGCCGGCGTCGTCTCCGTGGCCGACTCGAGCG
>JBBRGH010000548.1:0-2291 GCA_038240915.1 Gemmatimonadales bacterium
TGGTGTTCGCGCTGCTGTTCAAGCTCGACATCTCGGCGATGGATCCGATGACACGGCCGTTCTGGGTGGCGAGCGGCTTCTCGCTCGACCAGATCGCGGCGCTCACCACCGGACGCCTGCTCGCCACCCTGGCGGGAGCGGCCCTGGGCGGCGTGATCGCCACCCGGATCGGAATTTTTCACGCCCTCTGGTCACTCGGCCTGGTGCAGCTGTTGTCGAGCCTGGGATACGCCGGGGCGGCGGCCGCGGGGGCGGGCAAGGCACCGATCGCCGCCGCAGCGCTGTTCGAGAACTTCGCGGCGGGGCTGGGCACCGCCGCGTTCCTCGCCTTCCTGATGTCGGTCTGCGAGCGCCGCTATGCCGCGACGCAGTTCGCCCTGCTGAGCGCAATCTTCGCACTGAGCCGGTGGGCGGCGGGTGTTCTGTCGGGTGTGCTGGCGGAACGGCTGGGGTTCGCGGCCTACTTCTTCTTCACGTTTGTGCTGGGAGTGCCGGCGTTCCTCCTGCTCCGGCGGGTGCGCCACGCGAGCCTGGAGGAATAGCGGCGCGATGGGTCAGGGCGCTCCGCCGGAGAGTGTCGGCGACCCAGACCAGTCCGGCGCCCGCCCGGGTGTCGGGGCGCCCGGTGGACCTCAGCCGAGTCCGCGCGCTATGGCGGTGGCGGCGAGCACCATGAGGATCATCAGCGCCACTTGCACGTAACTGGTGCGGGCGATGCCTGCCGCGGCCCGCAGGTCGGGCGACCGGCCGGCCCCGATCTCCCGGCGCCACGCACCAAGGACGATGATCGGACGCACCTCGAGTCCGCTGGCAAACCAGAGGGCGGCCGCGACCGCCCACCAGACGTCGGCGCTGAGCGCTCGCCGAACGGACGCGGCATCCGGAGCGGTGCTGCCGAGCAGCCGCGCGCGGACCCAAACGGACCCGAGCCCGATGCCGAGCGCCAGCAGGTGGGCCGCGGCGAGCAGCCAGCGGAGCAGCATGGTCAGTCCCGCAGGCCGCGCACCAGCCAGCGGCCCACCGCTTCCTGCATCAGCCGCTGCCGATGCCAGGCCAGCAGGACCGGCGCGGCGCTCGGCAGCTCGGACAGGAGCCGCGGATGGCCGAAGAGCACGATCAGGTCGGCGTCGGGCACGGCGTTGGCCAGCCGATCGCGCGATTCGGCGCTGAAGCCCGAGCGGCCCTTCCAGGCCCGCGGCTCGGCGAAGGCCAGCACCACTCTCGAACCGCCGTCATAGCGCCCCACCCGCCCGTCGCCCAATACGCGATGGACCCAGTCGCTCGGGCCCGGCGGATAGGGGCCGCCGAGATCGTCATCCACCACCATTAGATCGAGTGGGCCCCGCAAGGCCGGCGCAGCCCGGCGCAGCATCCCCTGCGCCAGCAGCGCGTCGGCCAGGGCATCGGCCGAGTCGAACGGACCGCGCGTGACCGGCGGTGTGGGACTGGTGGCGAGCGCGAGCGCGCGCTGGTAGCGCCGGAGCGACGCCGCCAGCCGGGCCGGCGGCAGGGCGCCGCTGGTCAGCGCCTGCTCGAGGGCGTCCCGCACCCGCCGGGCATCGTTGGGATAGAGCAGCAGGTCCACACCCGCCTGGACGGCCTCGACCGCCGCGTCCGATTCCCGCCGTCCGACCAGGGCGCCGTCCATGATCAGGGCGTCGGTGACCACCAGGCCGTCGAAGCCGAGCCGCTCGCGCAGCTCGGCCATGATCGGGCCGGAGATGGTGGCCGGCAGGCCCGAGGGATCGAGGGCCGGATAGGCCACGTGAGCGGTCATCATCGACGCCACCCCGCTCTCCACGGCAATCGCGAACGGCAGCAGGTCGCTGTCACGCAACGTGGCGGCGGCGTCCGTCACCACCGGCAGCGCAATGTGGGAGTCCACCGTGGTGCGGCCGTGTCCCGGGAAGTGCTTGGCGCAGGCCAGCGCGCCGGCGCCCTGGCACCCCTCGATCCAGCTCCGGACCAGGCTGGCCACACGGTTGGGATCGTCGCCGAAGGCGCGGGTCTGCACGATGGGATTGTCGGGCAGGACATCAAGGTCGCCCACCGGGGCGAACACCCAGTTGATGCCCACCGCCCGCGCCTCCTGCGCGGTGACCGCGCCGGCCCAGCGCACGACCGCGGCATCGCCGAGCGAGGCCAGCGCGAGCGGCGGCGGGAACTGGGTCAGGCCGGCCACCTGCTGGCCCGCGCCGCGCTCGAGGTCGGAGGCGATGAGCAGCGGCCGGCCGGCCCGGCGGAAGAGGTCGGCGGTGAGCCGCCGGACCGACTCCACCGTGCCGCCGAAG
>JBBRGH010000549.1:0-2277 GCA_038240915.1 Gemmatimonadales bacterium
GGTCGCCCAGGCCGGGCTTGCCGTACTGGACGCGGTTGAGCACGTCCTTGAGGGCCTGGCTGAAGAAGCCGACCGGCTCGCCCTCGTTGATCGGGGGATACTGGCCCGCCCGCATCGGCAGCCACAGGTAGTTGAGCGAGATGCCGACGACGGCGGCCAGCAGGATTCCGACCAGCACAGTGGGCCGGGTGATCACCCGCCAGTCGGTCCACAGGACGTAGACCACCAGCGCCGGCACGGCGAGCAGGCCCATCAGGTGGTTGGTCGAGGTCAGGGCCAGCACGTACGCAATCAGCACCAGCCAGCGGTCCCGGTGGGTGCCCGGCTCGTCGTCACCCCAGCGCACCACCAGCCACATCACCAGCGCGATCGAGAAGAGCGAGACCGTGTAGACCTTCTCGTTGACCGTGCTCTGATTCCACACGGACCACGAGGTGGCGCCCACCAGCACGCCCCCGAACGCTGCGGCGTAGCGGGCCCAGCGCTCGGGCACGATGCCCCGCAGCCAGCGCTCCGCTACCAGGAACCAGAGGCCGGCCGCCCCGGCGCTGGTGACGGCCGCGAAGAGGTTGATCCGCTCGGCGTACGAGGCGGCCAGCGGCAGCAGCCCGAACGTGTGCGCCAGGATGACGAACAGCGGGTTGCCGGGCGGGTGCGGAATGCCGAGCACCTTGGCCGCGGCGATGTACTCGGAGGTGTCCCAGAACGCCGTGGTGGGCGCCAGGGTCCTCAGGTACACCAGCAGGACGACGACGAAGGTGGCGAGGGCCCAGCGGTACGGCGGGCGCTCCTGTGCCGGGGCGGTCATAGAATCCTGGGCTAGTGGCGGAACTGGCGGTGGCCGGTCATCACCATCGCGAGGCCGTGGCGGTTGGCGGCCTCGACGACTTCCGCGTCGCGGACCGAGCCGCCCGGCTGGATGACGGCGGTCACGCCCGCCGCGGCCGCTTCGTCGATGCTGTCGGCAAAGGGAAAGAAGCCGTCCGAGGCGAGCACACTTCCGGCCGGGTCGTGGCCGGCCTGGCGCGCCTTGTGGACGGCGAGAAAGGCGCTATCCACCCGGCTCATCTGGCCGGCGCCGATCCCGATGGCCGCCTCGTCCCGGGCCAGCAGGATGGCATTGGACTTGACCGCCGCCACGGCGGTCCAGGCGAAGCGGAGATCATTCCATTCCCGCTCGGTGGGCTGGCGATCGGTGGCCACCGTCCACGACTGGTCGGAGGGGTCGAACTGAAACAGGTCCTGGACCAGGAAGCCGCCGCGTACCCGCTTGAAGTCGAGGGCGCCGGGTCCCCGGCTCACCGGCAGCTCCACCACGCGGAGCGCCTTCCGGGGGGCGAAGACGGCCAAGGCTTCGTCGTGAAACGACGGCGCCACGACCACCTCGACGAAGAGATCGCTCATCGCCTGGGCGGTGGCGCGATCGACCACGGTGTTGAAGCCGATGACCGAGCCGAAGGCGGAGACGGGGTCGGTGGCGCGGGCGCTCCGGAACGCCTCGACCGCGGTGCCGGCGACGGCGATGCCGCACGGCGTGGTGTGCTTGGTCACGCTGCAGGCCGGCCGGTTGCTCCAGCAGGCCACCGCCCACATGGCCGCGTCGATGTCGAGCAGATTGTTGAACGAGAGCTCCTTGCCCTGCCGCTGGGTGAGGTCACGCATGCCGCGCGGCTCCTCGGTCACGTAGAGCGCGGCGCGCTGGCCGGGATTCTCGCCATAGCGGAGCGGCTGGACCCGCTCCATCGTGAGGCCGAGCCGGCGGGGCAGACCCTCCCCGCGGGCGGTGAGGTAGCCGGCGATGGCGGCGTCGTAGTCGGCGGTGTGGGCGAACACCTTGGCCGCGAACTCGCGGCGGACGGCCGGGGTGAGTCCATCCTGGCGGAGCAGCTCGAGCACGCCCGGGTAATCGGTGGGATCCACGACCGGGAGCACGAACTCGTGGTTCTTGGCCGCCGAGCGGAGCATCGAAGGGCCGCCGATGTCGATATTCTCGACCGCGTCGTCGAAGGAGACCCCGGGGGTGGCGATCGTCATCTGGAACGGGTACAGATTGACCGCGACGAGATCGATGGGCACGATGCCGTGCTGGGCCACCGCGCTCAGGTGGGCCGGGCGGTCGCGCCGGGCGAGCAGGGCGCCGTGGACCGCGGGGTGGAGCGTCTTGACCCGGCCGTCGAGCAGCTCGGGGAAGCCGGTGAGGGCATCGACCGCGATGACCGCCAGGCCCGCGGCGCGGAGCGCGCTGGCGGTGCCGCCGGTGGAGACGATCTCCCACCC
>JBBRGH010000550.1:0-2277 GCA_038240915.1 Gemmatimonadales bacterium
GGACCGGAAGTCCTCGAGCGTCCCAGCTGGGACGCCCGCGCTCCCAGCGGACACGTCCTTGTCCGACATCCGGGTGAAGTTGAAGCGGGCGGCGGCCATCTTGGTGACGAACTTGGCTGGTGTCATCCGCGCGGTGGCCACCTGGTGCGCGAGCACCTGGTGCACCGTCCAGCGGCTGCACAACGACGGAGTCGCCCACTGCTCCGCAGTCAACCCCGCCAGGTCGTCCGCGAGGGCCTTTCGCTCCGCGTGAATGGCTGGCCACGGACTCTCTGCCATGAGCGGCTCCTTTTCCGCTCCCATCGTGGCAGGCCCAGCGCCCTCGCGGACCACGGCCTTCTCATGCGTGGTGAATCTCGCCTTGGCCTTGACCGGCATGGGGCTTGACGTCTGGACCCGGCCGGAGCGGCCGATCGATCAGTAGAGGGCGACAGTAAGTCTGAATTCACGATAATGTTACTTCTCGTGATAGAGAACTCGTCGGGGCAAGCCGTCGCCGTCCGGGCACCCGGGACGGTCGCAGCGGCGGACCTGACGGTGAGTGAAGCCACCCGGGAGCGGGTCGCCCGCGCCGTCCCCGCCTCCACCCGACGCGCCTACACCGGCGACCTCTCCCGGTTCCGCGCCTGGTGCGCCGCCGCCGGGCGCTCGCCGCTGCCGGCGACCCCGGAAACCCTCGCCGAGTACGCCGCGCACCTCGCAGACGAGGGAAAGGCGCGTCCACGATCCGCCAGGCACTGGCCGCGATCCGCACCGAGCACCGCAACACCGCCCAACCGAGGCCGGACGCCACCGGGGCGGTCCACGTCCTCCGCTCCCACCGCCGGGACCGGGCGGCCGCCGGGCAGCGGGAGCGGAAAGCGGCGCCGGTCACGATCGACGTCCTCCGCGACCTGGTCGAGGCCACCAAACCGGAGACGCTGGCCGGCCTGCGCGACCGGGCGCTCGTCGTCCTCGGCTTCGCGCTCGGCGCCCGCCGCTCCGAGCTGGTCGCCCTCGACCTCACCGACCTGCGGGAGGCACCCGAAGGCCTCGTCGTGCTCATCCGCCAGTCCAAGACCGACCAGGACGCCGCAGGGGTCGAGGTCGCCCTCCCCTACGGCACGCACCTGCAGACCTGCCCCGTGCGTACGGTGCGGGCCTGGCGGGGCGCCCTCACGGCCGAGGGGATCGCCGAAGGGCCGCTGTTCCGCCGGATCGACCGGCACGGCGTCCTCGGCCATGCCGGCTCCGGCCGCCAGGGCGCCGGGGACGGGCGGCTCACCGGCCAGGCGGTCGGGATCATCCTCCGCCGCCTCGCCGCCTCGGCCGGGGTCAGCGAGGATGCCCTCACCGCGCACTCCCTCCGGGCCGGCTTCGCCACCACCGCCTACCTGTCAGGAGCCGACGCCCTATCCATCGCCCGGCACGGCCGGTGGAAAGACGGCTCCCCCGTCCTCCTCGGCTACGTCCGATCCGTCGACAGGTGGCGCAGCAACCCGCTCGCAGCAGTCGGACTCTGACCTACGGCAATACAAGCCGATGCTGCTGTAAGACCTTCGCCTGCGGCCAAGGGGGACAACCCACACCGCAACCCGCCGGGAGCTTGTCCACGGGCTGGGGGCTCGTCAAGTGGGCGGCATCTCGTAAGGGCTGAGTGACGGCCTCCTGCCGTAGGGTGACGAGCCAGCCTGTCTGCGTGTCAAGAGGAGGTTGGTGGACTTTCACTGGTCGGGCCCGAGCGCCTTGATGTTGCTGAGTGGCAGCTCAAGCGTCGCTTGTGCGGTGTATGTGTTGCGCCGTGCTGGGGTTGTCGGCCGTGCTGGCCTGGTGGCTGTTCTGGTTGGTTCCGCGATTTGGGGGTTGGCGTATGGACTTGAGCTCGGTTCTGTCACGCGTTCGGGGCAGGAACTCTGGGGCGCGCTGAAGTATGTGGGGATTGTGCTGCTGCCGCCAGCCTGGTTGATCTTCTCGCTCGGGTACGCCGGCCGTGAAAGGTTCGTCTCCCCGCGAGTGCTGGTCGTTTTGTCTGTCGAGCCGGCTTTGGTGCTGATGATCTTAGCCGTACCATCAGCACGCCATCTCGTGCGGTCTTACCCTGCGGGTGCTTCTTCTGCTCTTGCACATATTCAGTTGGGCCCATTGTTCTATGTCTTGCTCGCCTATTCGGCGGCGCTTGCCGCGCTGGGGACCGGTTTCCTTTTGCTCACTCTGATGCGTATCTCGGCTGCGTACCGGCGACAGAGCGTTGTCCTGCTCAGCGCCGTCGGGTTGGTGTGGATCACCAATATACTAGCG
>JBBRGH010000551.1:0-2271 GCA_038240915.1 Gemmatimonadales bacterium
CACCCCCACCCCCGCACCCGCGGCTGCCGCGCCCGCGGCCCCGCCGAGCGTGCGATGGAACGGGTACATCCAGGCGCGCGAAACCTACCGCGATGGTGTCGGCCTTACGGGCTCGCTCAACCGCGCGCGGCTCTCGGCGTACGGGACCCTCAAGGATGTGAGCTGGCGGGTCCAAGGCGAGTTCCGCACAGGCTCCGTCGGCACCGGCAAGGCGAGTGTCTCGCTCCAGGACGCCTACGTCCGCTACAAGACGGGCGACTTCGGCATCCAGGTCGGCCAGTTCAAGACGCCGTTCACGCTGGAGTTCATCCGGTCGCTCGCCGACATCGAGACGGCCGACCGCGCGACCGTGGTGGATTCCCTCGCCCCCAAACGCGACATCGGCATCATGGCCGACTATGCCCTCGGCGCGACCGGCACTCTGACGCTCGGCGTCTTCAACGGCGAGGGCCAGAACATCACAGCCAATGCCGACGCGAGCCTCCTGTGGGTCGGGCGGGCCACGGTCCGGCCGATCGCGTACCTGACCGTCGGCGCCAACTTCGCGGCGTACCAATCGGACAGCACGCGGTACGGCGTCGACGCGAGCCTCGAGTACATGGGCGCCGCGCTCAAGGGCGAGTACATCGGCCAGCACCGGGACGGCGGCGGCCTCGACGACAAGGGCTGGTATGGTCAGGCGAGCTACCGGGTGCTGCCCTGGGTGCAGCTCGTGCTGAAGCAGGAGGACTTTCGGCGCTCCGATATCACCGACGCGGTGCGGAATCGGGCCACGACCGGAGGCGTGAACGTCGAGTTCAGCGGTGGGAAGGTGCGGTTGCTGACCGACTACGTCTCCCGGAAGATCGGCGTTCGGGGCACGCGCCGGGGCCAGCTCATCACCCAGGCGCAGGTCAAGTTCTAGCGGCCCGCGAGTGGGTCCTCTGAGCTTCGTGGCCACGGCGGCCGGCTGATCCTACGACCCCGATGAGGGGTCGAGTATTATCCCGCATGAACACGGCCGCGGGCTCCAACAGCTACACCCTCGGCGCCGCAGCCCCACCCATCTGGGCGCGGCCCGATCCGGCGCTCGCCGCCGCCGGTATCGAGGGTGAGTTCGTGGTCGCGCGGGTGCGCCTGCTCGCGATGGCGCTGCTGATGATCGCGCCCACCTGGAACATCACCCATCAGCCCGACGTGCCGATCCAGCGCACCGGGTTTGCGGTCACGCTGGCCGCCAGCATCGCGGCGCTGGCGATCTACCTGATGCTGCGCCGGGGGCGCTGGCGGCCCTGGATCGGCTTCGCCTCGAGCGCGCTCGATGTCTCGATGGTGAGCACGGCGCTGGTCACCTTCCTCATCGTCGGCTCCCCGCTCATCGCGCTCAACTCGAAGGTCACCTTCGAGATGTATTTCCTGGCCGTGGTGGCCGCGAGCCTGCGCTACGACGGCCGCGTGTGTCTGGTGGCGGGCGCACTCGCCCTCGGCGAGTACGGCGGGGCTCTGGGCGTACGCGGCAGCGCGCTACGACCTCTACGATCCCGTGTACGCCCGGGACGCCGGACCGTATTCGCCGGTGGATCTGTCCACCCGCCTCATCCTGCTGGGGATCGCCACGATCCTGGCCGTCACGATCGTCCGCCGAGCCCAGCGGCTGCTCTATCTCGCGTCGCGCGACCGCCTCACCGGGCTGTACAATCGCGGCCACTTCGACCGGGCGCTCAGCGCGGCGATGGAGGGTGCGGCGCGAAGCGGCCAGCCGCTCTCCCTGGCGATTCTCGACCTCGATCACTTCAAGTCGATCAACGACGTGCACGGCCACGCGGTGGGCGACCGCGCGCTCTGCCGGATGGCGGAGCTGCTGAGCCGGGCGATGCGGCGTACGGACATGGTCGCGCGCTACGGCGGCGAGGAGTTCGTGGTGCTCATGCCGGGGACGTCGCCGGAGGCGGCGCTCCAGCGGATGGAAACCCTCCGGCGCGAGATCGCCGACAGCCCGATCGATCTGGGGGATAGCCGGATGCTGACACTCCATTTCAGCGGCGGCGTCGCGGGCTCACCGGCGGACACGGAGGCCACGACGCCCATGGCGCTACTGACCTGCGCCGATGCGCGACTGCTGAGCGCCAAGCGGGAGGGACGCGTCCGGTGCATCGGCCCGGCAGTGGCCGAGGTGGCGTGAGGAGTTGTCGTGGGTGGTGGGGTGGGGTTCCGTGCCTTCCGTGCTTCCGTGGTTCAGAAGGGGGGGCCTCGGGATCACGGCCCGGCGACACCATCGGGCGCCGCGGGATT
>JBBRGH010000552.1:0-2271 GCA_038240915.1 Gemmatimonadales bacterium
CTGGTGTATTCGAGCGATCTCGACGAGGTGCTCGGGCTCGCAGGCCGGATTCTGGTGGCGGCGCGGGGCGTGCTCCTCGAGCCGCCGCCCGGCGCCGGCCGGGCCCAGATCGGCGAGCTAATGGTGACCGGTGGGCGTTAGGGCGCCAATCCTCGCGCCAACGGTGGCCGTGCTCCTGGGCCTCCTCGTGCTCGCGGGCGGCCTCGAGCTCGCGGGGTACGACGCGCCGAGCGCCCTCACGGCCCTCTGGCAGGGCGCCGCCGGCTCGTGGTACGCGCTCACCTCGGCCACGCTGGTCCGGGCCGTCCCGCTCATCATCATCGGGCTCGGCATCGCCCTCGCCTTCCGCGGGGGCGCGCTCAACATCGGCGCCGAAGGCCAATTCTACGCCGGGGCGATCGCCGCCACCTGGGTCGGGCTGCACGTCGCGGGACGGCCGCCGGCGCTGGCGGTGACGTCGGTGCTGCTGGCGGCCACGCTCGCCGGCATGGGGTGGGTGCTGGCGCCGGTCTGGCTCAAGGTCCGCTTCGGCGTCCTGGAGGTGATCAGCACCCTGCTGCTCAACTTCGTGGCCGAGTCGCTGGTGAGCCTGATGGTCCAGGGCCCATTGCAGGAGAGGCAGCACATCTATCCCCAGAGCGACCCGATTGCCGCGGCGGCGCGGCTGCCGCTCCTGCCGGGCACCCGGCTGCATGCCGGCCTGGCGCTGGCGCTCGTGGCCGCGGCCGCGCTTTGGTATGTCTTCGCGCGCACGCTCTGGGGCTTCCGGCTCCGCGCGGTCGGCGCCGGCCCCCGCGCGGCGGAGATCAGCGGCCGGATCGACGCCCGGCGCATGGCCGCCGTGGCGCTGCTGGCGTCGGGCGCCCTGGCCGGGCTGGCGGGCGGGGTCGAGGTGAGCGGCGTGTCCTACGCGCTGTTCCAGAATCTTTCGCCCGGCTACGGGTTCACTGCCATCGCCGTGGCGCTGCTGGCACGGCTGCACCCCGCCGGCGTGGTAGTGACCGGGATTCTGTTCGGCGCGCTGGAAGCCGGGGCGGGCGCGATGCAGCGCGACGCCGGCGTTCCGGCGGTGGCGGTATACGTGGTCGAGGCGGTGGTGATCGTGGCGGTGCTCTTGGCCGAAGCGTCGGCCCGGCGGGCCAGCGCCGCGAGGGTCGCGGCATGAGCGGCGCCGCCGTCCTGCTGGGCGGATTCCTGGCGGCGGCGGTCCGGGTGGCCACGCCGCTGCTCCTTGCCGCTACCGGCGAGACGGTGACCGAGCGCGGCGGCGTGATCAACCTGGGGCTGGAAGGGATGATGCTCGCAGGCGCACTAGCCGCGACGCTGGGGGCGAGCGCCGCGGGTCCCTGGACCGGCCTGGCGCTGGCCGTGCTGGCGGGGATGCTGCTCGCCGCTGGCTTCGCCCTGATCACGATCGGCGCGGGGGCCGATCAGATCATCGCCGGCACCGCCCTCACGCTCGGCGCAGTGGGCCTCACGGGCACGATCTACCGCCAGGCCTACGGCACGGGCGGTGCCGGCCTCGCCCTTCCCACCCTGGCGCCGGTGCCGATTCCCGGGCTCTCCCGGATCCCGATCCTGGGCCAGGCGTTCTTCGACCAGCCGGCCCCGACCTACCTCGCTCTCGCGGCGCTGCCGCTGGTATGGTGGGTGCTCTTTCGCACCCGCGCCGGGCTGGCACTTCGGGCCACCGGCGAGGGCGCCGCGATGGCGCGCGCGGCCGGGCTCCGCACCGGGCTGGTGCGGGCGGCGGCGACGATCGTGGGCGGTGGCTTCGCCGGTCTGGCCGGTGCCACGCTGGTGCTGGCGCAGGTCGGGACGTTCGCGGAGAAGATGACGGCGGGCCGGGGCTATGTGGCGATCGCCATCGTGGTGCTGGGCCGGTGGCACCCGGCGGGGGTGGCGGTGGCGGCGCTCCTGTTCGGCGCGGCCACGGCGCTGCAGTACCTCTTCCAGTCGCTCGGCCTGGCGGTGCCGTACCAACTGTTTCTGATGCTGCCCTACCTGCTCACGCTGCTGGCGCTGGCGGGGAGGGTGGGACGGGTCCGGGCGCCGGCGGATCTGGGCAAGGCTTGATCCCTCACCACCCCATCACCAGTCTCGGCAGCTCGGCCAGCGATCGAATCGTGGCCGTTGGTGCCGCGGGCAGCCGCTCGGCGGGCGCGCCGGCGGGCGCGATCAGGACGGCGCGCCATCCCGTGCAGGCGGCACCGGCCGCGTCCCAGGCGTTGCCGCTCACGAAGACCAGGCGCTCGACCGGGAGCGCCAGCG
>JBBRGH010000553.1:0-2261 GCA_038240915.1 Gemmatimonadales bacterium
CGCGAGCGTGAGCGCGCCGGGATTCTGTGCCTGCGGGTCGTCGGCCGCGCTCACGCAGAGCTGCCCCACAATGTTGCCCGAGAAGACATACTCTACGCCCGCGTTCAACTGCCGGATTTCGGCCGCGCTGTGCTGGCGGAAGCCGTCGGCCTTGAACTGGGACACCGAGAGCGTGCCGCTCACCGGCCCCGAGCGGGCCGAGGTCCAGCTCTGCCACTTGTAGAACGCGTCGCCCTTGCGTTCGCCGTTGCCCGCCTGCACCCGTACCCGCTGGGCAAAGGGGCCCGGCGCGGCGCGCTCGGTCTCCAGCGCGATGACGCCGCCCGACGCGTTGCCGTAGAGCGAGGAGCTGGCCCCCTTCAGCACTTCGGCCCGGTCGATGTCCGCGAAATCGACGTTGGTGAGCTGACTCTGGCCGTCAGGGAGGGTCTGCGGGATCCCGTCGAGCAGGATCTTCAGTCCGCGGACCCCGAAGTTGGACCGGCTGCCGAAGCCGCGAATCGAGATCCGCTGGTCGAGCGAGAAGTTGTAGCGGTTACTGACCACCACGCCCGGGATGTTGCTCAGCGCCTCGTCGATGCCGGTGGTCTGCTGGCCGCGCTGGATGGCGTTCCGGTCGAGCACCCCGACCGCGTACGGCACCCGGGTCAGCGGCTCGGGCGTGCGGGTGACGGTGACTTCGATCTCCGGCAGCCTGGTCGCCCGGGCGGTGTCGCCGGCCGCGCTGTCGGGGCGGGCCGGGACCTGGGCGGCGGCGCGGCTGGCACCGGCGCAGAGCAGGGCAAACAGCAGGACGGACGTGCGTTGCATGGCGTCTCCTCGGAGTGAGCGGGGAAAGCTACACGCGGCTTGTTTACCCTGCTCGCTCCCCCTAGTTTCCTCCGCCGTATGCCCGATTTCCCCTCGACAAGCCCCGACTTTTCGGCGCCTCCCTTCACGGGGGCGCCGCCGGCGCGCTTCGCCCCGCTTCCCGCCGATGGCGTTCTGCCCGAGGGCTTCTTCTCCACCTCCAATCTGCCGACCTACCTCCAGGTGGATGGGCGCTGGCTGGCGCCGACCCGCCCGCGGATGGACTGCGTGGTGGTCAAGCGCAGGGACGGGCTCGAGACCGTCGAGGCGCGCCGGCTGCGCCAGGGCGATCTGGTCGCGATGGGCGAGGCCGAGGACGGGAGCGACGGCATCGTGGTCCACGCCGAGGGGTTCCTCGGCGGCGGCCACGGCGCCAACGAGTTCCGCTTCATGTCCACCGAGGTGAGCCGCGAGCGCCCGGTCAACTACGAGGAGCTGGCCGCCAGGCTGGGCGAGGAAAAGCGCCGGGGCGGGTATCTCGTCTGGGTGGTGGGACCGGCGCTGGTGCATTCCCGGGCCCGGGCCGACTTCGAGTGGTTCATCCGCCAGGGCTACGTCCAGGCGGTGCTCGCCGGCAACGCGGTGGCGGTGCACGACATCGAGGCGGCCATCTACGGCACCACCCTGGGCATGAGCAACACCGGGCAGCCGACCGAAGGCGGCCACGGGCTCCACATGCGGGCGATCAACCGGGTGCGTGCCGCGGGCTCGATCGAGCGGGCGGTGGCGTCGGGGCTCATCCGGAGCGGCATCATGCAGGCGCTGGTCACCCAGCAGGTGCCGTTCGTGCTCGCCGGCTCGATCCGTGACGACGGCCCGCTCCCCGGCGTGTACAGCAACATGCTCGAGGCCCAGGACGCCATGCGCGAGCACACCGTCAAGGCCACGGGCGCCATCTTCGTGGCCACCGCGCTCCACGCCATCGCGGTCGGGAACATGCTGCCCGCCTTCTACCTCGGCGCGGACGGCGCGGCGCCGCTGATGACGATCTGCGTGGACCAGACCGAGTTCGTGGTCAACAAGCTGAAGGATCGCGGCACCCACCAGGCCTACGGTGTGGTGACCAACGCGCAGGACTTCATGCACGTGCTCCGGTTCTACACCGAGCGGTGGGAGCAGGCCACGCCGTGACCGGGCTGGGCTGGCCGCGGCTGGCGGCCGCCGTGGCCGAGCAGATGCCCCCGGCCGAAGTCGACGGCGTGTGGGTCTTCAGCACCCTCCGGCACGAGGGGCGCGAGTGGGGTACCGCGGTGCTGTCGCGGAGGGACGGCGACCGCCGCCGGATCTACACCGCCCGCTACATGTTCGCCGTGAAGGGCAAGGAGCGCGGGAAGTTCGAGGCCACCGTCCAGGAGGTGGGCAGCGGCCCGGTCGAGGCCCTGGCCCAGTTGCTGCAGGACGCCCAGCGGCGG
>JBBRGH010000554.1:0-2257 GCA_038240915.1 Gemmatimonadales bacterium
TGGACCGGGCGCGAGCCGTGTCCCAGCCTCCGCCCCCAGCGCAGCCGCGCAGGGGTGTCCAGCGGATGACCTGCACCGTCTCCGGCATGCCTGTCGCCTTCCTGCTGGCGGCGCCGCTGCTCTGGTGGCGCTACGACAGCCTGCGCATGGCCATCGCGGTGAGCTGGCTGCCCGCCGGCTGGGGCTGGTTCTTCATCATGACCACGAGTGCGGGATCGAAGGCGTCGCTCGGCGCCTCGCTGTTCCTGCCGTTCCTCGGCTCGGTGCTGCTGTGGTCTCTGACCCAGCTCCTCCTCCGCCGCCTCGGCCTGGAGAATCGTTCCTGGGCGCACCACCGGCCCACGGCCACACGCTCGCTCCGCAAGACCATCGACGCGGGTCCGCTGGCTCTGGCCAAGGCCAAGGACAAGCGCTACCCGCAACCGACCCACTTCCTCGCCCGGGGTCCGATGGGAAAGGGCTTGCTCACGTCGCGACAGGACACCCACACCCTGGCGCTGGGTCCGGCGCGGTCGGGCAAGACCAGCTCCGTCATCACGCCCAACGCGATGGCATGGACGGCCGGGTCGGCGGTGATCGTGTCCACCAAGCTCGACGTCCTCTTCGCCGCCGGTCCGGCCCGGGCCACCCTCGGCGACGTCTACCTCCTCGACGTCCTGGAGGCCGTGGACGCCACCACCCTGCCGGAGACGGTGCAGGTCATCCGCTGGACACCCCTGCGCGGCTGCGCTGGGGGCGGAGGCTGGGACACGGCTCGCGCCCGGTCCACGGCGCTGATGGGGTCGCTGCGCGGTGGGAAGGCGGGCATCACGGACGCCCACCATTGGGCTACGCAGGGCGAGCGCGTCCTGGCGCCGGTGTTGTTTGCGGCGGCCGCCAAGGGCCTGACCATGCGCGTGGTCAAGCAGTGGGTAGCGTCGGCCGAGGCCCTGCGCCAGCCTCTGGCCGTCCTCGACGATGTGGGCACGACCTCCGCCTCCGCACGGGAAGCGGCGGACCAGCTCCGCGGCGTTCTCGAACAGGAGCCCCGGTCACGGGCGTCGGTGATCGCCTCGGTGGCGACGGCGCTGCACCCCTATGCCGGCCGCGTCCTCGACGAGGCGTCGGCCGCCACCGATGCGGACTGGAACCCGGAGACGTTCCTCTCCGGCCGGAACACCCTGTTTGTGATCGCCCCGATGGACTCGGAGGTCGACGACCCCGCACCGATCGTGCTGGGCGTCATGGCCGAGATGTACGGCGCGGTCCGCCGGCTCAGTGACAGGAACGGCGGCCGCCTCCCCTGCCCCACACTGTGGGCGCTGGACGAGGTCGCCAACATCTGCCCTATACCAAGACTGCCCCAGTGGATGGCCGAGGCCGCAGGCCGGGGACTGTCGATGATCCTGGGTGCCCAGGACTACGCCCAGCTCGCCGACCGCTGGGGAGCGGAGGGGGCCAAGGCGATGTGGTCCAACCTCAGCAACAAGGTGGTCTTCCCGGGCATCTCCAACCCCGACACCCTGATCCAGCTCGAAGCCCTGGCTGGCAAGAAGTGGATCGACCAGACGGCGCAGTCCGCGGGCCACACCAGCGGGCGGCACGGCACCAAGAGCCAGGGCACGACGACCAGCCAGGTCGAGCGCCCGCGCTGGCCACAGACATCCATCTACGGCCTCCAGCAGGGCACCTGCCTGATCTTCCGGCCTGAGGATCCAGAACCCCTCCACCGCTGGCAGAGCCGGGCGCACACCACGGACCCGTTCGCTGCCTGGACCGCGATGGCCTGGCCTGAGCCCACGGCGAAGGCGAAGGCGAAGGCTCCTCCTCTCCCCCGCGTCGACGACAGCGAAGACCACGACCGACTCGAGCTGCCGGGCCATCCGGTTCCGCTCACCCACAGCGCCGGAGACCGCAATGCCCAATAACACGCTTGCCTCGCCTTCGTCCCCCACCGATGTCCTCAGCTACGACTGCGCAGTGGTCGTCTGGCGCAGCCGGGAGAGCGAACTGGCGGCCGCGATCGCCCTGTACGGCAACGATGACCGCGCTATCAAGCGCCACCGCCCTGACCTGTTCATCCCTTCCGTGACACTTGAGCATCCGAGCTTCCTGGCGGGGATGTTCCTCCAGGAGTCCCGCGAAGCCCGCGACAGTGAACTACCGGACGAGCTCATACGCCTGGCCGGCAGCGAGGCCACTCCCTTTAGCCTCGGGGTGATGGAACACCTCGACGTCCGGGTTACCCCCTCACCGGTGGCCGAGGCGGCGACACTGA
>JBBRGH010000555.1:0-2252 GCA_038240915.1 Gemmatimonadales bacterium
CCGCTGCTGTTCGTGAGCGGCGCGCTCTATCCGACGGAGGGGATGCCGGCAGCGCTCCGACTGCTCGCGCGACTGAATCCCGTGACCTACCAGGTCGACCTGATGCGGCACGCGTTCGGGCAGCCGACGGAGTTCGGGCTGGGCACGGACGCGCTCGTGCTGGCGGGGGTCACGGTGGCGGCGTTCGGGCTGACGGCGCTGCTGTTCGATCCGGAGCAGCGGTTCACGGCGCGCGGCCGGGGTGCGACGACGGGAGGCTGATCGCCCGCGCCGCGGCACGTCAACGGGCCGGCACCTCGGGCGAGCAGGCGGGCGATCTGCGTCGCACCACCCGGACCTCCTGCTCCAGCCGCGTCCGCACCGGCTGAGGCACCGGACCGCCGGCCGGCACCGTGGTCTCCACGACCAGGTGTCGCACCCGGCGAAGTAGACCCAGCCGTGGATCCCAATCCACCCGCCCTTCCTCCACTGTCACCTGCCGTGCCGGGATCTACGCGGTATCGCCGCGGATCGTCGCCCGGTGGCTCTCCGTTCGCGACCGAACGGCGAGCCGCTGCACGACGTGCCGGCCCGCGAGACTGTCCGGCAGCCGGCGGAGCTCGAGCCCGCTCGAATCCGACCAGTGGTCTCCGACGCCGAGGGCGCCCAGCGGCATCGGCGGCAGGATGTCGTCGAGCGCGCCGCCCATGTCGGCCACCTCCGCCACCTCGTCGGGGACGAACGGCCGCGCGAGCGGCGTGTAGCGCCCCGCCAACGTCAGCCGGCCGCGATAGCGTCCGCCGAGCAATCCATCGGTGTCGGGGGCAAGGGTGGTCTCGGGGCTTTCACGGCCGAGCGCGAGCGAGTCGTACCACGCCTCGATGGCGATGGCCGAGCCGGCCGGCTGCGCCCGCACCCGCAGGATGCCGTCGCGGGTGAGCGTCTCCCGCCGGATGCGGGAACCGGTCTGGGTCTCGAGTCGGCCGCGCGAGGTTTCGTGGAAGGCGGTGCAGGCGAGCTGCTCGGCCGTGTAGTGGAACAGCGCGGGCACCGAGGGCGTCTGGCCGACGACCCGCGCCGGCAGGGAGGCGGCGCACGCGCCGGCGATCAAGCCGAGCGTCAGCGGGTGCGCCAGCGAGCCTAGGCCTCCGCCATGAACGGGTAGCGGTAGTCCTTGGGCGGGACGAGCGTTTCCTTGATGCTCCGCGGGGAGACCCAACGGAGCAGATTGAGGATCGAGCCCGCCTTGTCGTTCGTGCCGCTGGCGCGCGCGCCGCCGAACGGCTGCTGGCCCACGACGGCACCCGTCGGCTTGTCGTTCACGTAGTAGTTGCCCGCCGCGTTCCGCAGCGCGCGATCGGCCTGGACCACGGCCGCGCGGTCGCGGGCGAACACCGCGCCGGTGAGCGCGTACGGGCTGGTGCCATCCACCAGCGCCAGCGTCTCGGTCCACCGGGCCGCGGGATAGACGTGCACGCTGAGCACCGGGCCGAAGATCTCCTCGCACATGGTGCGATAGTTCGGGTCTTCGGCCTTGAGCAGCGTCGGCCGCACGAACCAGCCCACGCTGTCGTCCGCGCCGCCGCCGGCGACGATCTCGACCCGGGGGTCGGTGCGCGCGCGCTCCAGATGCTCGCTGATGCGCTTGAACGCCCGGCCGTCGATCACGGCGCCCAGGAAGTTCCGGAAGTCGGCGACGTCGCCCATCGGGATGTCCTCGATCATCGCGACGACGCGCTCGCGGACGGCGGGCCAGAGCGTGTCCGGGATGTACGCGCGCGAGGCGGCGCTGCACTTCTGCCCCTGGTACTCGTAGGCACCGCGCACCAGGGCCACGGAGAGGGCGTCTACGTCGGCGCTCGCGTGGGCGAGCACGAAATCCTTGCCGCCGGTCTCGCCGACGATGCGTGGATAGGTCCGGTAGCGCTCCAGGTTGTCACCGATCGTCTTCCAGAGCGCCCGGAACACCGTGGTCGACCCGGTGAAGTGAATCCCCGCGAACGCCTGGTGCTCGAGGAGCGCGCGGCTGATCTCGATCGCGTCGCCCGGCAGAAAGTTGATCACACCCGGCGGGAGGCCCGCTTCCTCGAGCAGCTTGTAGAAGTGCCAGTTGCTGAGGGCGGCGGTGTGGGACGGTTTCCATACGACCGCATTGCCCATGAGGGCCGGCGCGGTAGGCAGATTGCCGCCGATCGCCGTGAAGTTGAACGGCGTGATGGCGTAGACGAAGCCCTCGAGCGGGCGGTGGTCCATCCGGTTCCACGCGCCGGCCG
>JBBRGH010000556.1:0-2251 GCA_038240915.1 Gemmatimonadales bacterium
ACCGTATCCGTCGGTCGCTGCCCGGCGGTGTCCGCTCCGGATCGAGAGCGATCGCCCGGGGGGGCCGAATCCCGGACCGACAGCGCCGTGTCCCCGGCCGAGAGCGGAAGATCTCGCCGGCGCACCGCCTGGGTCGTGTCGCCCGAAGCCGGCGGAGCGGCCGTATCGATCCGTGCGCCGGACGGCCGATAGCCCGGCGGCGGCGCATCATTGGCCATCGCCTCGGTAGCCGGTCCCGTCGTGTCGGTCCTGGTCGGGCGAGGGGCTTTGGCGGCCGGCTTCGTCGCCAGCTTCGGCGCTGCCGACCCTGTCGGCCGCCGGGCCGGCGAGCCGCCTCGGGGTGCGGCTACCGGCGAGCTCCCCCGCGACTCCGACACGCCGCCGCGTGCCCGGGCACCGGTCTCGATCCGGCGCTCCGGTGCGGCCTGGCTGTCCGGGTGTGACCCCGGCTCCGGCAGCGGCACGGGGGAGAGGGTGTCGGTCGGCGAGAGCTCCAGGTCGCGCGACAGGCTGTCGCTCACCGCCACCTCGCGACCCCGTTCGCCCCCGCACCCGCCGATTACCAATCCAGCCGCCAGCGCGATCGCGAGCCTATGACTCATCGGTGATCTCCCTTCAGGTGACGTCCTCGCGCGTCCCGCGACCTTCGTCATGCTAAGGTCGGACGGGCCGCGGGGAGGTGGTCTGGGTCACCGGGTGCGGGGCCCCTTGGCCGCCAGGGCACCGCTGGCGGCCAGCAGTGCGGCGAAGAGGAGGGTGACGACGGTGAACATCCATCCGGGCATCAGGAACACCCCCCCGACGCGCTGGGCCAGAACGGCCACCGGTCCGTGCAGGGCGTCCCACCCGAGCAGGACCAGCCAACCCATGGCGCTGCCCGCCGCGCAGGCCACTGGCGAACCGGAACGAGGAAGCGCTCGCACCCAGAGCATGCCCATCCCGGGAATGAGCCACCAGCCGGCCAGCAGCGTCCCGACGACCACGCAGGCGGCGAACAGCGCGATCTGGGCGGCGCGACTCATCGCGCGGGCCGGAGCAGGAGACGTGCGGTGGCCGGGACCTCCGCCTCGGTGGCCCCGAACCGCAGGCGCGCGAGCGAGCCGCTCACCCAGGAGGCGAGCCGGTCGTCGTACCGGTGGCTGGCAGGATTGCCGCTCTGGCCGCCCGGGTAGGTCCCCCAGCCGCGGACCGTCGGGCCCAGCTCGACCACCATGCGCCAGCTTGCCCCCTCGGTGCTGCCGCCGGACGCGCTCGAGGGACTGACGGTGGATGGACCGCCGGAGACGCTGAGTCCGCCTGCCGACAGCGATGGAAGTCCCAGCACGTGATGGATGTCGATCCGGTGCACCCGCGACCAGCGCCACCCGCCCGCCTCCGGCGCCCCGCGCAGGCGGACCGTGCCCGAATAGGCGGCCCCGAGGGCGTCGGCCAGGATGTCGTCGCGGCGCTCGATGCGGTCAGTGCCGTGCAGGTCCCACCACCGGTTGCCGGGATCGTCCAGCAACGCGATGAAGGCGCCCGCGCCGGGGTCGAGACCGGACGGCAGCTCGTCCCACAGCTGTCTGGTGGCGTTGGTCATGGCGGCTTCGAACAGCGTGGGCGCGTCGGCGTCGCCATCGTACCGGCTATTCCAGGCGGACAGGAGCGCCGCGGCGTGGGCCAGCGCGGTGTCGCCGGGTTGCCCGGCGGCCGCCGCCAGGAAGTACGGCAGGTAATGTGCGGCCCGGGCGCTGGCGGCGTCGGTCTGCCACCGGCGCATGGACTCGGGGGTGACGGCCGAATCCTCCCGCAGCAGCTGGTTGATCCGGAGCGCGCGCCAGGGCGCGACCCAGGCCGAGCCGAGGTAGCTGGGCTGGTCGCGCGGATCCTGCGGCTCCTGGTTGGCGGAGGCGAGAAAGCCTTGCGCCGGCGCGAAGGACTGCGGCCAGTCGGCGGAGCTCCGGTCGCCGGTCCAGTCGCTGGCTCGAGTGGTCCCGTCGTGCAGCAAGTCGCCCCGGCCATCTCCGGCCCGGATCGGGAGGCGGCCGGTCGTCCGGATGGCGATGACCCCCGCGCGGTCGGCCACGAGCAGGTTCTGCGGCGGCGAGCGCCAGCCGGCCATCGCGTCCATCCACACGCCGGCGGTGCGGGCGCGCAGGGCGCGATGGATCGCGGCCAGCTCGCCGCCGGACTCGAGCGCGGTCCAGCGGGTGGAGACCCAGCGGGTACCGAAACGATCGAGCGGCCCCCGATGGCTGAAGCGCACCGTGTC
>JBBRGH010000557.1:0-2249 GCA_038240915.1 Gemmatimonadales bacterium
GAGTCGTCCACCCTCGCGCTGCTCCAGCGCCTGGTTCCCAACCAGGGCGACGGCTGGCGCTGGTACCAGGAGGAGCTGGGCCGCTACATCGAGCGGGCCCTGACCCTCCCGTTCCCCCAGGTGGTGCCGCCCAACCTTTTCGACGACGGAGACGAGCCGCTCTCGCCCGACCTCGACGAGTTGCTGGGGATTTCCGACGACGCGGCCGGGATCCTGGGCCGGCGAACCGCCGAAATGCACCTGGCGCTCGCCCAGCCGTCGGACGATCCCGATTTCGCGCCGGTAGCCACATCCGCGGAGGACTGGGCCCACCTTGCCGCCGAGATCAGGAAACGGGCCCTGGGCGCCTTCAACCTGCTGAAGGCGGCCATCCCCCGTCTGCCGGACGAATTGGTCGACCAGGCCAGCCGGGTCCTCAGCCTGCGCGGCCAGGTCTGGAGCCGGCTCGATGGGCTGCGCGGGCTGACCTCGGCGGCCCACCGAATCCGCGTTCACGGCGACCTGCACCTGGGGCAGGTGCTTCGGGTCGGGCCCGATTTCGTGATCCTGGACTTCGAGGGAGAGCCGTCGCGGCCGCTCGAGGAGCGTCGCGGCAAGTACTCCCCGCTCAAGGACGTGGCCGGGATGCTCCGCTCGTTCGGCTACGCCTCGCAGGTGGCGCTGATAGCCCACGTGGCCCGGCGGCCGGGCGACCTGGAGCGACTGTTGCCGTGGGCCGGCTTGTGGGAGCGATCGGTCGGGTGCGTATTTCTGCGGGCCTACCGGCAGGCCGCGGGGGCGGCGCCGTTTCTCCCCGACGATCCGCGCGAATTTCGACAGGTACTCGAGGCGTTCGTGTTGGACAAGGCGCTGTACGAACTGCAGTACGAGCTCGACCATCGCCCCACTTGGGTGCGGGTTCCGCTGTCCGGCCTGCTGGACCTCGAGCTGGACCGCGCCCGCTAGAGTCGAACCGGAGGCCGTGGCCGAGCGGCCCCCGGCCCCCAGTCGTCGCCCTCGAACCCGTCCTCGGGCGACCGGCCGCCGTCCAGCTCCCGCACCTCCCGCTCAGCGGCCTCCAGTTCCTCCCGGTCGATCCCGTCGTCGCCCACCAGACGGGGACCGGGATGGCGCGGCCGGCGCAGCAGCCAGACGACGAACGCCCCGAGCGCGGCGGCGGCCACCAGCAGTGTCTCGAACGCCCCGCTCACGATCGGCACTCAGCGGTCGTCCGCCAGCACGTCGACCCCCCGGGCCGTGATCCGGTGCGAGATCAGCGCCGTGAGCCGGCCGCTCTCTCCCACCGTCACCGCCTCCGTCAGCGCCTGCATCCCGGCCGCGATGCCGCTCTCGTCCCGGGCGAAGACCGACGCGATTGGCTCGCCGGCGCGGACCGGATCGCCCGGCTTCACGGTGATCACGAATCCGACCGTCGGATCCACCTGATCCTCCACCTTGGTGCGGCCGCCGCCAAGTTCGATGATGGCGCGACCGAGCCGGCGCGGCTCGACCGCCGCCACCACACCCGCCCGCTCGGCCCGATAGACCTCAACCGCTTCGGCCTGCGGCAACACGCCGGGGTCGTCGATCACCTTGGGATTTCCGCCCTGGGCCTCGATGATCCGGCCGAACGTCTCCAGTGCGCGCCCCGAGGAGATCGACGTCTCCAGCCGGCGACGCGCCTCCCCGAGGTCCGGGGCCGCCTTCACCAGCACCAGCATCTCGGACGCCAGCGCGTAGGTGACTTCCATGAGATCGGCGGGGCCGCTTCCGCGCAGCCCTTCGATCGCCTCCTCGACCTCAAGCGCGTTGCCGCAGGCGCGGCCCAACGGCCGGTCCATCGCGGTCAGCAGGGCGACGGTGGGGCAGCCGCGCGACTCGCCCAGGCCGATCATCGTCCGGGCCAGCTCGATCGCGCGATCGCGGTCGGTCAGGAACGCGCCACTCCCGGTCTTGACATCGAGCACCAGGCCGGCGAGTCCTTCCGCCAGTTTCTTCGACATGATGCTGGCGGCGATGAGCGGAATCGACTCGACGGTCGCGGTGACGTCGCGGAGGGCGTAGAGCCGCTTGTCCGCCGGGGCGATCTCGGGCGTCTGCCCCAGCATCGCGCAGCCCAGGCGGTCCACCTGCGCCCGGGCCTCCTGCAGCGTGAGGTTGGTGCGGAACCCGGGAATCGACTCGAGCTTGTCGAGGGTTCCCCCGGTGTGCCCCAGCCCTCGGCCCGACATCATGGGCACGGCTACACCGCAGCTCGCCACCATCGGCGC
>JBBRGH010000558.1:0-2245 GCA_038240915.1 Gemmatimonadales bacterium
CGGCGGCACGACGGCGGTGTTAAGCATCGGCAAGCTCGGCCGGGGGCAGGAGTCCTACTACCTGCAGGCGGTCGCCCAGGGGGTGGAGGACTACTACCTGGGGTCGGGGGAGGCGCCCGGCCGTTGGATCGGCGCCGGCAGCCACAGTCTTGGGTTGGCCGGCGAGGTGGACGCCGCGGCGCTGCGGGCGGTGCTCGACGGCCGCAACCCGGCAGGGGAGGCATCCCTGATCGGCCTCCGCCGGCCGGATCGGCTGCCCGGCTACGACTTGACGTTCAGCGCCCCGAAAGGGGTGTCGCTGCTCTTCGCCCTGGCCGAGCCGAAGGTGTCCGAGGCGGTGCGCCGGGCGCACGACGCGGCGGTGCGTCAGGCCCTGGGTTACCTGGAGCGGGAGGCCGGCGAGGTCCGCCGCGGGACCGACGGGGTGGACCGGCTGCCCGGCGGCGGTTTCCTGGCGGCGGCGTTCCGGCACCGGACCAGCCGGGCGGGCGATCCGCAGCTGCACACCCACGTGTTGGTGGCCAACATGACCCGCGGCTCCGATGGCCGCTGGTCGGCGTTGGACGGCCGGCAGCTCTACGCCCAGGCCAAGACCGCCGGCACCCTCTACCAGGCGGTTCTGCGGCACGAACTCCGCGACCTCGGCCTGGCCTGGACGCTGCGGGACAACGGACTGGCCGAGCTCGCCGGCGTTCCTTCCGCGGTGCTACGGGCGTTCTCCCGCCGCCGGGTTGAGATCGAGCTGGCCCTGCAGGCCGCCGGGCAGTCCTCCCGCTCAGCCGCCGAGGTCGCGGCGCTGGCCACCCGGAAGGCGAAGGACTACGGCGTCGACCCGACGTCGCTGGCCGCTGAGTGGCACGCCCGGGCGGACGCGCTCGGCTTCGACGTTGCCGCTCGAGCCGGACTAGTGACCGGGGAACGCAGACCATCGCCGACCCCGCGGCAGGTGTCGGCGGCCGGGCAGGCGATGGTGGCACCCACCGGCCTGACCGCCCGGCGCTCGGCGTTCACCCGCCGGGAGGCAGTACAGGCCTGGTGCCGGGCACTGCCCGACGGCGCGCCCGTCGGGGTCGTGGAGACGATGGCGGACCGACTGCTCGGCCATCCCGAGGTGGTGCCGCTCGACCCGGCGGTGCCGGGAACCGCGGCCGCGGCCCGCAACGCCCGCCGGTACTCCACCGGCGAGCTGCTCGCTGTCGAGGCGGATCTGCTCTCTCGTGCGCTCTCCGCTCGGTATGCCGGCCTGGCCGAAGTGGGGGAGTCCGCACTTGCCGCGGCACTTGCCGCCCACCCCATCCTGTCGGCCGAGCAGGTAGCCATGGTCCGCCGGCTGACCACCTCGGGCGCCGGGGTGGAGGTGGTGGTCGGCAAGGCGGGTAGCGGGAAGACGACTGCGCTGGCGGCCGCCGCTGCCGCCTGGGCGGCCGCCAGCATCGAGGTGACCGGCGCCGCGGTCGCCGCCCGGGCCGCGGTGGCATTGACCGACGGGGCCGGCATTCCCGCGGTCACCGTCGCCCGGATCCTGTCCCGGCGCAGCGACCCGACGCTGGGATTGCCGGCGGGCGGAGTGCACGTCGTCGACGAGGCCGGCATGCTCGGCACCCGGGCGTTGGGCCGGCTGCTGGCGGCCGCCGAACAACGCCGCGCGAAGGTTGTCCTGGTCGGCGACCACCATCAGCTGCCGGAGCTGGAGGCCGGCGGCGCGTTCCGCGCTTTGGCCAAGCAGCTGGACGCCGTGGCGTTGACCGAGAACCGGCGGCAAGACGCGGTCTGGGAGCGGGCCGCGCTGGACGAACTGCGGGCCGGGGACGTGAACACTGCGGTGAGCGCCTATCGACAGGCCGGCCGGATCAGCACCGCCGACACCGCCGAACAGGCCCGGGCGCAGCTGGTCGACGCCTGGTGGCGGGCCGCCGCGACCGCAGACGGCCGGCTGAATCCCGAGGTGGTGATGCTGGCGCTGCGCCGCGCCGACGTCCACGAGCTCAACCTGCGGGCCCGCGCCCTCCTCGCGGACCACGGCGGAGTCACCGGACCGGAGATCGTGGTGCCGGTCGGGGACTACGGGCTGCGCAGCTTCGCCGCCGGTGACGCCGTGATCGCCCGACGCAACCGCTACCCACTCGGCCTGATCAACGGCGCCCGCGGCGCCGTCACCACGGTGCGACCTACCGACGGCACGGTCATCGTGCGCTTCACCGGTGGCGAGGTCGTCGTGCCGCGCGACTACCTGGAGCGCGGTGGG
>JBBRGH010000559.1:0-2242 GCA_038240915.1 Gemmatimonadales bacterium
CAGCGCCCGCCGTCGCGTAACGGGACCCCAATTCTGGGAGCCAACAACGGCGCGCGCCAGGAGGCTGGGAGGCGGACCCGCGGCGGTGCAGGTTCGGTGGCTCCCCCTTGTGGCGGTCTCGGCATCCGCCTGGTGTTACGCCTCGATCAGGACGACGAGGGTCTCGGGCAGCACACCGTCGGACGCCATCGCTTCGGCCGCGGCGTCGGACTGCATGTAGGCCCCGAACGCGTCTATATCATCCACATCGGCGGTGAGCGACACATGTACCGGGTTATTCGGGTCGGTGTACGTGCGGATGTTGTGGACGCCAAGGGGCCCGAACACCTGCTCCCGGAGCGGCGAGGCCAACCAGTGCGCGCGGTCCTTGACATCGTGGTGGGCGACAATCCTCGGCACGGAGGCCTCCTCGGCTCATGCACCCGCAGATCGGATGCCGGGCGAGCGTACCCCGTGGGGCTGCGCCGCAGCTGACAATCTTGCTGGAAGGCGATCACCAACGCTCGGCCGGAGCAGCGGACCGGCCTTTCCAGCGACGACGTCTTACGGGTTCTGGCCAGGGCCTGGCGAACGGAGTCCGGACTGACAAAGAAGTGCTCGCCGGTCGAGCAGTACAGCAGTGAAGTCCAGCAACCGCCCCGCTCCTATCCAACCCGCTGAACCCTGCCGCCGACGATCACGCCGCACCATCGACCGCCAAACGACCGATGTGCCGAGAGTTCGGGACTAAGCCTGAATCCACCGTTTCGCCTCGGGCGATCGGTGGGTCGTGACGACGGAATGCCCTCCTGTTGCGGGAGAATCGATCTTGTCTAGGAAAAGATTCGACCGCGCAGGAGGGCATCCGCTGGATGCGAGTGTTTCATGGCTTCACGGCCGTCTTCGATGATCCGAATCTCGTGTCGGGCGCGGGGCTCGCGCCGGTGCTGCGGCTAGCTGAGCGGGCTGATCTACAGCGCCTGGTGGGTGAGCGTGTGCGCTTGTCCAGGGCCGCTGGTGTCAACGCGCACTTGAAGATTCCGTCGCTGGTTGCGGGGATGGTCGCCGGCGCCGACTCGATCGATGACATGGCGCTGCTCCGGCACGGTGCGATGAGCAGGTTGTTCACCGGGGTTCGGGCGCCGTCGACGCTGGGGTCGTTCCTGCGGACGTTCACCTTCGGTCATGTCCGCCAGCTCGACGCGGTCGCCTCGCGGGTGCTGATCAACCTGGTCCGGCACGCTCCGCTGCTGCCGGGTGCGGCCGAGCTGGCTTACGTCGATATCGATGACACCCTCAGGCAGACCTACGGGTACGCCAAGCAAGGCGCCGGACGTGGCTACACCGGCGTGAAGGGCCTGAACGCGCTGCTCGCGATCGTCTCCACCCCGAGCGGCGCGCCGGTGATCGCCGCTGCCCGGCTGCGCAAGGGCTCGGCCAACAGCGCCAAAGGTGCCGCCCGGTTGGTCGCTGACGCGTTGGTCACCGCGAAGGCGGCTGGCGCGACCGGCGTGCGGATCCTGCGGGCCGACTCCGCCTACTACGGCCACGACGTGATCGCCGCCGCCCTACGGCAGGGAGCGTGCTTCTCGATCACCGCCCGGCAGGATGCTGCGGTCCGCAAGGCGATCGCCGGCATCGACCCCGACGGGTGGACGCCGATCAAGTACACCGACGCGATCTTCGATGAGGAGCAGCAGCGCTGGATCAGCGACGCGGAAGTCGCCGAGATCAGCTACACCGCCTTCACCTCAAAGGCCAAGGCCAAGCACGTCACCGGCCGGCTCATCGTGCGCCGGGTCAAGGACCTGAACCCGAACAACCAGAGCGAACTGTTCACCGCCTACCGCTACCACGCGGTGTTCACCAACAGCCCGCTGCCGATGCTCGAAGCCGAGAAAGCGCATCGAGCCCACGCGATCATCGAGCAGGTCATCGCCGACCTGAAAAACGGGCCGCTCGCGCACCTGCCGTCCGGACACTTCTGGGCCAACAGCGCCTGGCTGGTCTGCGCCGCGATCGCGTTCAACCTCACCCGCACCGCAGGCGCCCTCGCGTCGACCTTCCACGCCCGCGCGACGACCGGGACGATCCGCGCGCAGCTCATCACCGTCCCCGGCCGACTGGCCCGCTCCGCCCGACGGCTCACCCTGCACCTGCCGACCGGCTGGCCGTGGCAACAGCAATAGGAGCAGCTGGCCACCGCAGGCAACAGCCCACCGCTACAGGACCCACCGGAACAACATCGTGGAGACCAGCCGGC
>JBBRGH010000560.1:0-2238 GCA_038240915.1 Gemmatimonadales bacterium
AGTATTCGGCCATGCCGATCAGGAGGATGCCCCCGGCCCGCTTGATCCACGCGGTCCAGGCACCCGCTCGAGGAAGCGCCGCGAGGGCACCGCTCGACAATCCCACCACCACCAGCAGCGCCGTGAGGCCGAGCGAGAAGACGAACAGATAGAGCATCCCGAGCACGGCGCTTCGGGTCGCGGCCACGAACGTGAGGACCGCCGCGAAGGCCGGCGCGCCGCAGGGCGCGGCGACGAGACCGGAAGCGGCACCCATGGCGAAGACGCCGCCGAGCGAGCCTGCCCCGCGGGACGCGGCCCACGACACCCAGCCGGCCGGCGCCGACACCGGGATCACGTCGAGCAGCGCGAGCCCGAACACGAGCAGCAGATTCGCCATCGCGAAATAGGCCCACGGGCTCGAGCTCACCATGCCGAACAACGTGCCGGTCAGCCCCGCGACCAGCCCGAGCAGGGAGTACACCACGGCCAGCCCCAAGACATAGGCCACCGTCATGGCCGCCGTGCGTCCCCGCGATCGGCCGGCCGCGCCGGCGCCCCCGAGTATGCCGGCCGTGATGGGAATCATCGGATAGATGCACGGCGTCAGGCTGGTGGCGAGTCCCGCGCCGAAGAGCAGCGGCACCGCCATGAGCGGCTGGTCACGCAGGGTCGTTTCGAGGCCGAAGAGCAGCGGCGAAGGCACGGGCTGGAGTATAACATTGGCGGATGGACCAGGGGTGATTGCTACGGCGATGCGGGGACGATCCGGTGGCGACGGCAGGGGTCAGGTCCGGCCGGCAGGCTCCGGGCTGGAAGGGGTGGGCACAGCGTAACGTGAGGCGACGTAGCTCTCGAGGATTTCCAGGAACTCCGGCACGATCCCCTCGCCTTTGAGGGTGACCATGAGGCGCCCATCCACGAAGACAGGCGCCTTGGGCTCTTCGAAGGTGCCCGGCAGCGAGATGCCGATGTTGGCGTGCTTCGACTCCCCCGGGCCGTTCACCACACAGCCCATGACCGCCACCTTCATCTCTTCGACACCAGGCCGCTCCAGCCGCCACATCGGCATCCTCTCGCGCAGGTAGTCCTGGATCTGCTGGGCCATCTCCTGGAAGAATGTGCTGGTGGTGCGTCCGCAGCCGGGGCAGCTGGTCACCTGCGGCGTGAAGCTCCGCAGACCGAGCGATTGCAGCACCTGCTGCGCGACCTGCACCTCCTCCGTCCGATCGCCGCCGGGCGCGGGCGTGAGCGAGACCCGGATGGTGTCACCGATCCCTTCCTGCAGCAGAATGCTGAGCCCCGCCGTGCTCGCGATGATTCCCTTGGCGCCGAGCCCGGCCTCGGTCAGTCCGAGGTGGAGCGCGTAGTCGCAACGAGCCGCGAGCATCCGGTACACGTCCACCAGATCCTGCACGCCGGACACCTTCGCGCTCAGGATGATCCGGTCGCGCGACATGCCCGCGGCTTCCGCGAGCGCGGCCGACCGGACCGCGCTCTCCACCATCGCCTCCATGGTGACGTCGCGGGCGTCGGCCGGATCCGGTCGCCGGGCATTGGCGTCCATCATCTCGGTGAGGAGGTTCTGGTCGAGCGATCCCCAATTGACGCCGATCCGGACGGGCTTGTCGTTGGCGAGCGCCACCTCGACGATCGCCCGGAAGTTCTCGTCGTGGCGCTTGCCACCGACGTTGCCCGGGTTGATCCGGTACTTGGCGAGCGCGCGCGCACAGGCGGGGAACCTGGTGAGCAGCAGGTGGCCGTTGTAGTGGAAATCGCCGATGATCGGCACGGTGACGCCGAGCCGGTCGAGCCCCTCGACGATCGCCGGCACCGCCGCGGCCGCCGCGTCGTTGTTGACCGTCACCCGCACCAGCTCGCTGCCGGCCCGGGCGAGCGCCGCGACCTGACGGACGGTGGACGCCACGTCGGCGGTATCGGTGTTCGTCATCGATTGGACGACGATCGGGTGACCGCCGCCCAGGAGCACGCCGCCAATACTGGCGGTCACGGTCTGCCGGCGCATCAAGGGGGGCATGGCGGGAATATAATCTTGCGCACTCTTCCCGGTCCCGGTGAGATTCGTGCATGCCAACCGCCGATCCACCGGCACTGCCGCGCGCCGCCATCACCGGCGTCGCGACCTACGTCCCCGAGCGGCGGGTCACCAACGCCGAGCTCGCCACCCGCCTCGACACCTCCGACAATTGGATCGTAAGCCGGACCGGGATTCACGAGCGACGCATCGGCGCCCCGGGG